>NZ_JBIKPH010000022.1:0-24145 GCF_044357595.1 Sphingorhabdus sp.
GGAGGCACAGGCGCCCTATAATTAGATTAAAGCAAAGCACAAAGGCCCATCATGTCTTGCCAGACAGCAGCCACCATGTCGCAACACCATTGATGGCCGAATACGCGGCGTATAAAAGTGAAATCGTCAATGACCCTTCATTCGCGAGCCACAGCGCGCCGATCAGCAACGCCAGTTCAATGGCATAGCTACCATAAGGACCGAAATGCGCACTAAAATAGCGCTTGGTGTCTTCCACAAACGGGTGCCCCGATTCCCCGACCGCCCTGTGCATACAAAAATTGGCAATCCCCATCAAAAAGCAGACTGTCAGCAGCATTTTTTGGGTTCACGGCCCTTCACGGATGCCACGCGCTTCATTACGCGCAGATTGCCGCTCAAGCGTGACTTTGATCATCGCAATAATGGGGTCGGCAAGCGCCAATCCCAATATGCCGAAAAGCGCGCCAAACAGTATCTGCGCGCCCAAGACCAAGGCTGGTGGTAAATCGACCGCGCGCTTGGCCACCATCGGGACTATTAAGTACCCGTCGACCATTTGGACGACAAAATAGACGAAAACGGCATACAGCCCGACATCTGCTCCGGCGGAGAATCCAACCAATATGATCAGCGCACCCGATACGATGGCGCCGATGTTGGGCAGAAATGCCAGCAGGCCCGTGAGCACACCGAGCAACGCGGCCATTGGCACGTTGCCAAGGCTAAGCAATATCCACGTGCCAAAGCCTTCGACCGCCATGCCAAGTAAGCGCCCGGCCATCAGGCGGCGTAAGACGCTACCCATTTTTTCTGCCGTCACATAGAAATGTTCACGCTCTGCCAGCGGCAGCATCCATGCCACGCCGCGTTCATACAGGCGGGGCTCCGCTGCGATAAAAATACCAAGAACCAACATCATCGCAAGATTGGTAATGGTGCTGACTACTGAGGACACGGCTTCTGTTACGCGACCAACGGAATTTAATATCTGCGATCCAAGGCCCTTTACATCCTCAGCGGAGATGTTGAAGCCCGCCGCCTCAATCCGGTTGCCGATTGCTCCAATTTGGGTCTCGACAATGGCCTGAAGGCTTGCGGCCTGTGCGGCCAGTTCGGAGCCTGTGAAAACGAAGGTCCAATACATGAAGCCAAAAACGGCTAACACCACGATCGTCAGTCGGAAGCCACGCGGAATGGGTAAAATCCGACCGAGGAGACGCGCTCCGCCGTCGAACATTGCGGCGAGAACGACGCCGCCAATGATGAGAAGAATGGGCTGGGCAAGCCAGATGAACGCCACCACCAAAGCAGCCATGCCAATCCACACCGTGGCGCGCTTAATTTCGGACCGGATAATCGGGTCGTAAAGCTCGGTTGGGCCTACTTCTTCCCGAAAGCTATCGGCCACCCGCGCATCGGGCTTTTTACGCCGACGGCGTGGTTTGCTTTGCTCTGGCGTAGAGACGTCATTCACCTTGGCGGACCTTCTTGGGACGTAAACTTGTGCCAGCGCGATTCCCCCGAAGCGAACCTATCCATGTCGCAGGATTAAGGCCCGTGCTGCCATCTACGGAGAATGTGATTATCTCAGCGCGCCCACCAATACGATCCCATGAAACGGGACCGCCAAGGCCGCCAAGTTCCGCAGCTACACGGCTATCGGAGCTATTGTCGCGGTTATCACCCATCAAGAACACATGACCTGCTGGGATTTTGACTGGGTCCATATCATCGGTATCGCCGCGACGCGCATCGATGGTGTCATATTGTGCGCCATTGGGCAGCGTCTCGCGGATTATGGGCAGGTTGCACGTCAAAGCGCCATCATCGCTGCGGGTGAGGGCGCCGGGAAAGTCATATTCATTGCACGGATTGTTGGCGTCTACCGGCAGGGTCAAATTGGGTTGCGTCTCTTGGGGAACGGGCTTGCCATTTAGAAAAACCTGCCCCTCTTTTAATGCGATGGTGTCACCGGGCAAACCGATGACCCGCTTAATCCAGTCCTGATATTTGCCCTTTGGTGTCAATATGACGATGTCGCCACGTTCGGGCATTTTGCCCCAAACACGAGTGTTGCTCTCGGGCAGCGGTACGGCCAGCGCTTCAACCTCTTTCCGCAGCACGAGCCAACGGAAAATGGCTACAGGATTCGGGATCGTCGGCGATACATGGCTCCATCCGTAGGGATATTTGCTCACAAACAGGCGGTCACCTACCAGCAAGGTCGGCATCATCGAGATTGAGGGAATGTAGAACGGCTTTGCTATGAAGCTGTGGAAAGCGAGCACAGCAAGTAACAGCCAAAACATGCCCTTAACCTCCGCCCATGCGGTTGCGGCCCAGCTCTGCTTTTCAGGGGTTGGCGCGGGAGGTGTGGAGGAATTTTCGTCAGTTTCTGTGGTCAAGCTGCTCATGCCTTTTGCATTCTTAATGCCTCTATAATGACAAATGCCTGTGCCCAAGGATGGTCATCGGTCAGCGTCAAATGGATATGGGCTTCATAGCCTGCTGGAATCATTGCGTCGAGCCGTGCTTTCGCGCCCCCAGTAAGGGAAAGCGTTGGCGCACCGGAGGGTGCATTAACGACGCCAATGTCCTTCATAAACACGCCATGTTTGAAACCGGTTCCCACTGCTTTGGAAAAGGCCTCTTTAGCGGCAAAGCGTTTCGCATAAGTGCCTGCTTTGGTAAATGGACGCTTGGCTGCCTTCGCACGTTCAAGGTCTGTGAACACCCGGTTTTCAAAGCGTTGGCCAAAGCGTTCAAGCGAACGGGTGATACGTTCAATATTACACAGGTCGGAACCAAGCCCGATGATCACCGGGCAAGGTCCATAAGCGCACGCATTTTGCGCACGCTCTCTTCAAGCCCAATGAAAATCGCCTCGCCAATGAGATAATGCCCGATGTTGAGTTCAGCGAACTGCGGGATAGCGGCAATAGGTTGGACATTATCGAATGTCAGGCCATGGCCCGCATGCGGTTCGATGCCATTTTTGGCGGCCAAAGCAGCGGCGTCGGCAATGCGGCGGAGCTCGACTTCGCGCTCTGCGCCTTCGGAATGGGCGTACTTGCCCGTGTGGAATTCCACGATTGGCGCGCGCAAGCGGATGGCGGCTTCAATCTGGCGGGCGTCGGGTTCAATGAACAGGCTAACGCGAATATTGGCGTCGGTAAGCCGGGTAACGATGGGTGCAAGATGGTTGTGCTGGCCTGCCGCGTCTAAACCGCCTTCGGTTGTCCGCTCCTCCCGCCGTTCAGGGACGATGCACGCCGCATGGGGTTTATGCCGAAGTGCAATCTCGAGCATTTCTTCGGTCGCAGCCATTTCCAGATTGAGCGGCAAATTGGTGGCCGCCATTATGCGTTCTATATCGGCATCGCGAATGTGTCGCCGGTCTTCGCGCAAATGGGCAGTAATGCCATCACCGCCCACGGCGGCGACAATCTGCGCCGCACGCACAGGGTCTGGATGCGCCCCGCCGCGCGCGTTGCGTATGGTGGCGACATGGTCAATGTTGACGCCTAGGCGAAGGCGCGGCGCTTTTGCTGCTTCGTTCATATCTTTCGGCTGCCGGGCTTAACCGCTTCCGTAGCCGCCAGCTCGGGCGGCAATTCATCTGCTGCATATGTCGGGAAGTTCAATTCGATTAGCGGATAAAATGGCACGCCAAGTTCAACCGCACCCGCCGAACGGTCAACCACGGAAGCGGCCGCAACGACCACGCCGCCCGCGGCTTCAATCGCGGCAATGGCCTCACGTGACGAAAGGCCAGTGGTGACGACATCTTCTACCATTAAAACTTTGGTTCCGGGTGCGAGCGAAAAGCCACGACGCAAACCAAATACACCGTCGGGGCGCTCAACAAACAACGCATCAACGCCAAGCGCGCGGCCCATTTCATGACCAATAATGATGCCGCCCATGGCGGGAGAAATGACAACCTGCACTTCGCTGCGCACTTCGCGTGGAATTTTTTGGGTAATCGCAAGGGCAATCCACCCGGCGCGCTCTGGATTCATCAACAAACGTGCGCATTGCAGATAATAGGCACTGTGGCGGCCCGATGACAGCAGGAAATGTCCCTCAAGCAATGCCTCGACGCTACGGAATTCAGCCAGTATTTCATCTTCAGTCATGATGGGGAGAATTTTCCTTCTTTACCAATGTTGTCTTTTGCATGCGCTGTTTAGCGGATTGCAACGCAAATAGGTAGAAAACTGGAGCAATTAAATGCTAAAAATAATCAATCGACCGCTTGAGGCTTCAGATTAGCGCGACTATAGGTCGCGCCAGTCTGGCACCCTGCAGGTCGGTCAGACCAGCGCAAAGTTCCTGCGCCGCACCAAGAATACGGGGCCAAGTTGATGAATATGTTGAAGAAATTGTTGGTATTGCTCGTTGTCCTGACCACGCCGTCATTGGCGATGGCGCAGCCTGCGAATCCTGCGCCGACGCCAGTAACTAAGGAAGTGGCTGCGCCCGTCGTGGCGACGCCGGCTGCTGTTACCCCGGTTTCACCTGCGGCTGAAGCAGCGCCAGCCGCTGCCGCTGCGCCGAAATCCATGGATGGCGCGTTGCCGGGTTACACGCCCATGCGTCCCAATTATGAAGACAGCGTTGGCATGCCAAAGCCGAAGGAAATCGACTTTCAGGAACAATTCAGCGATAATGGCCAATATGCAAAATGGATCAACAACGCTATCCTTTTGCCAATCATCACCATCATCTCTCTGTTTGTCCTTGGCCTTCTGCTTTGGGTGATCGTGCGTTTCAACCGCCGTGCCAATCCAGTGCCATCGAAAACGACGCACAATACCTTTATCGAAGTTGTGTGGACCTTGCTACCCGTGCTCATCCTCTTGGGCATCGCTTACCCATCGCTAGATTTGTTGGCCAAGCAATTTAAGCCAGCGCCAGCAGAGGCCGTCACCATTAAGGCAACCGGTTATCAGTGGTATTGGGGATACACATATCCCGACCATGGCGGCTTTGAAGTTGTTTCCAACATGCTCAAGGAAGAAGGCGACGTTGCCAAGGGCGAGCGTTTCCGCACCGAAAATGATGGGCCAAAGCTGATGGCTGCGGACAACCGTATGGTTGTGCCTGCGGGCGTACCTTTGCGCATCCAAACGACTGCCGCGGACGTGATTCACGCATTTGCGGTGCCTTCGCTTTGGTTCAAGCTTGACGCTGTTCCCGGTCGTCTGAACGAAAAATCGCTTACGATTACGAAACCTGGTGTATATTTTGGGCAATGCTCTGAACTCTGCGGAGCGCGCCACGCGTTCATGCCAATCGTCGTGGAGGCATTGCCACCCGAAAAATTTGCGGCATGGGTAAAGGCGCAGGGCGGCACGATGCCCGGCGCGAATAAGCCTGCCCCGGCCGCCGCGCCTGCGGGCGAAAATGTAGCTGCTCCTGCGGCGCCTGTCGCCGCTGCAACCCCCATCGACCCTGTTGCTGCACCTGTTGCAGCGCCAACTAAGTAAAAAGGCCAAACGGATGACAACCATTGCTGCCACAGGTACAGACCTTCATGCGCATGACCATCATGACGCGGACCACAAGCCGGGCTTTTTCGCCCGGTGGTTCATGTCGACTAACCATAAAGACATCGGAACGCTCTATCTGATTTTCGCAATTTTCGCAGGGATCATTGGTGGTGCTATTTCTGGTCTGATGCGGTTGGAGCTTGCTGCTCCTGGCATTCAGTATCTTCAAGGTTGGGCATCGATGATGGCCGGCAAGGAAGCGTCGCTCGATGAAGCCTATCACATGTGGAACGTGCTGATCACCGCCCACGGCCTGATCATGGTGTTCTTCATGGTCATGCCCGCCATCATCGGTGGCTTTGGTAACTGGTTTGTGCCTTTGATGATTGGCGCGCCTGACATGGCGTTTCCCCGCATGAACAATATTAGCTTCTGGCTGACGGTTGTTGCCTTCATCATGCTGCTCGGATCAAGCTTTGTACCAGGCGGCACAGGTTTGGGCGCTGGAACTGGCTGGACGGTCTATGCACCGCTTTCAACCTCTGGTTCGGTCGGTCCGGCTGTAGACATGGCCATTTTCTCGCTTCACCTTGCTGGTGCAGCGTCGATTTTGGGTGCCATTAACTTCATCACCACCATTTTCAACATGCGCGCGCCGGGAATGACCTTGCACAAAATGCCGCTGTTTGTGTGGTCGGTGTTGGTAACGGCATTTTTGCTGTTGCTCGCTTTGCCAGTGTTGGCGGCTGCAATTACCATGCTTCTGGTTGACCGTAACTTTGGCGGCGCATTCTTTGATGCGTCGGCTGGCGGTGACCCTGTCTTGTATCAGCATCTGTTCTGGTTCTTCGGTCACCCTGAAGTGTACATCATGATCTTGCCAGGTTTCGGCATCATCAGCCAGATCGTCGCAACCTTCAGCCGCAAGCCAGTGTTTGGCTATCTCGGCATGGCCTATGCCATGGTTGCAATCGGCGTCGTCGGCTTCGTTGTCTGGGCGCACCACATGTTCACCACGGGCATGAGCGTTGACATGAAAATGTACTTCACGGCTGCTACTATGGTGATCGCGGTACCAACGGGTATCAAGATCTTCAGCTGGATCGCAACCATGTGGGGCGGTTCGGTTAGCTTTAAGACACCGATGGTTTGGGCGATGGGCTTCATCTTCATGTTCACTGTTGGCGGCGTGACGGGTGTTGTTCTGGCCAATGGCGGCCTCGACGATAACTTGCATGACACTTATTATGTTGTGGCCCACTTCCATTATGTGTTGTCGCTGGGTGCGGTGTTCTCGCTCTTTGCCGGCTTCTATTATTGGTTCGGCAAGATGTCGGGTCGCCACCTGAATGAATTCCTTGGCCATTTGCACTTCTGGGTGTTCTTCATTGGCGTAAACGTCTTGTTCTTCCCGATGCACTTCCTTGGCAACTCGGGTATGCCGCGTCGATACCCCGATTATCCAGAGGCCTTTGCCTATTGGAACGGCGTGGCTTCCTTTGGCTATGCGATCATGGCAGTTGGCGTGTTGATCTTCTTCGTCAATGTAATTTGGTCGTTGGTCGCCGGCCGCCGTGCGGAAGACAATTATTGGGGTGAAGGTGCGACCACGCTTGAGTGGACGCTGACAAGCCCTCCACCATATCACCAGTTCGAAACGCTGCCGGTTATTAAGTAACCGGCGGCGGTTCGCTGCTTTGAACGTCTCGAACGTTTGGGAACAGGCATGACAACCGCAACGCGTGACATTATTTTGCCGGCAGAGTGGCGCGACTTCTGGGCTTTGACTAAGCCCCGCGTCATGTCGCTCGTCGTCTTCACCGCGCTGTGCGGGTTGTTGGCTGCACCGGGTAGTATTCATCCGGTGATTGGTTTTACCGCGATACTCTGCCTGGCCTTGGGCGCGGGTGCCTGTGGTGCGCTGAACCAATATTTCGAAGCTGACATTGACGCCAAAATGACACGAACGGCGGGCCGTCCGCTGCCCGCGGGGCGAATGGTCCGAGCGTCTGCGCTGAACTTTGGCATTGGCCTTGCTGCTTTCTCGGTTGGTATCATGGGCGTTGCGGTCAATTGGCTATGTGCGGGATTGCTTGCCTTTTCGATCTTTTTCTACACGATTGTCTACACCATCTGGTTGAAGCCGAACACGCCGCAGAATATCGTGATCGGCGGCGCTGCGGGAGCATTTCCGCCTGTCATAGGATGGGCGGCGGTAACAGGCGACGTTACGCTTATGCCAGTCCTCCTGTTCGCGATCATCTTCCTTTGGACACCGCCCCATTTCTGGGCGCTCGCTTTGTTTATGAAGACGGATTACGGCGCGGCCGGAATTCCCATGCTCCCCAATGTGAAGGGGCAGCGGGTCACACGTAACCAAATATTCGGCTACAGTTTCCCGATGGCGGCAACGGCGATACTGCCTTTCGCTTTGGCCGAAACCGGGTGGGTCTATGGTGTAGCCGCTGTCGTTCTAAACTTCATATTCTTGGGTCTGGCGTTCCGTGTCTGGAAAAACGAGGCCACCGACGCGGCTGCAATGAAGCCGGAAAAGCAACTTTTTGCTTTTTCGATCCTTTACCTGTTTCTCCTTTTTGCAATTTTTGCCTTTGACCGGATGGTAATATCATGAACCAGAATGAGCCGTCTGCCTACACTGCCGAAGAAACGGCCATTATCCGCAAACGCCAAGCGGGACGTTCTCGCGTCATGGGTATTGCTTTGGTCGCGTTATGTATTTTGTTCTTCTTAATCACTGTGGTGAAAGTGGGTGTCTGGGGCTGATGGCTATATCCAATACCAAAACGGGATTTTTAGCGGCGGCACTTGCGGTATCAATGGTGGGCGTTGGTTTTGCTGCGGTGCCACTGTATCGCTTGTTTTGCCAAGTGACTGGCTTTGGTGGAACAACGATGCGTGTCGATGCTGCACAGGCGGCTACCGTGGCGGTAATGAACGAAACTATGGTCATCCGGTTTGACGCAAACCATCGCGGCGACCTGCCTTGGGAATTTAAACCAGAACGGCCAACCGATACCGTCAGCATCGGCGCGAAGGATATGTCCATCTTCCTTGCGAAGAACCTGTCCAACGAAGCCGTAACCGGAACGGCAACCTTTAATGTCACGCCCGAATTGGCTGGCAAATATTTCAACAAGATCCAGTGCTTTTGTTTCACGGAGCAGACATTGAAGCCGGGAGAACAGGTTCGCATGCCCGTGCTTTATTATGTTGATCCAAAAATCATGACGGACCCGAACACCAAAGACATCGAAGAAATCACCCTTAGCTACACTTTCTACCCCGTCGAAAAGCCAAACACGGTGGACCAGGCAGTAAACTGAAGCTAAGACAAATGTTAATAAGCAAGACTACAGGGAATTGACCATGGCGGGTGCCAAAAATCACGATTATCATATTTTGCCACCAAGCATCACACCGTTGCTGGGTTCATTTTCGGCCCTGACGATGTTCTTCGGTCTGGTGATGTGGATGCATCCCGAACAGTTCAGCTATGGCAGCCTTGTCTTCGGCCTTGGCTTGATCGCAGTTGTCTACACATTCTATGCGTGGTGGAGCGACGTCATTCATGAGGCCCATGCCGGTGACCATACGCCCGTCGTGCAGCTTCACCTGCGTTACGGCATGATCATGTTCATTGCGTCAGAAGTCATGTTCTTTGTCGCTTGGTTCTGGGCATGGTTCGATTATTCCTTGTTCCCGGTTCCGCTGGAACTCGTTAAAGACGCAGAAACCCATGCATTCACTGTAACCAACCTGATCGGGCAGGAAGGCGCCGCAGCCTTGATGCAGTGGCCGCCAAAGGGTCTGGAAGTTCTCGACTCGATGAAGCTTCCTTTGCTCAACACGCTGATCCTCTTGTGCTCTGGCACCACCGTAACTTGGGCGCACCATTCACTGATCCATGGCGACCGTGAAGGCCTGAAAAAGGGCCTATGGCTGACCATCTTGCTTGGTCTGCTGTTCAGCGCGATTCAGGCGTATGAGTATGCAGAAGCGCCATTTCCTTTTAGCGGGCTGAATTATGGCACGGCATTTTATATGGCGACTGGTTTCCATGGCTTTCACGTCATTGTAGGAACCATCTTCTTGGCGGTCTGCCTTGCTCGTACCTACAAGGGCCATTTTACACCCCAGCAGCATTTCGGTTTTGAAGCCGCGGCATGGTATTGGCACTTTGTCGACGTCGTGTGGCTCTTCCTCTTCATCACCATCTACATTTGGGGTGGCTGGGGCGCACCAGTGCACGCATAAATGACCAACAGACAATCCACAGAAGGGCAGCCCAGCATCGCTAAGGCTGCCCTTTTTGGTCTCTGCCCCCAATGCGGTAGCAAGACACTTTTCGCTGGATTGGGCCAGTTCGCGGACCGATGCGAAAATTGTGGGTTACATTATAGCAGCTTCAACGTTGGCGATGGGCCTGCCGCCTTGCTCGTTATGGTCATAGGCGCGTTGATCATTGTACTTGCCTTGATCGTGGATGCCGCATTTCGCCCGCCCTTTTGGGTGCATGTGGTGATTTGGGTTCCTTTCACTGCGGCATTAACGGTGCTCTTTTTACGTATGGCCAAGGCTGCGTTGTTAGCGGCAGAGCATCGCAACCGCGCCAAAGAGGCTGGTAAGGATGATGTGTCATGACACGCTGGCTGATTATCCCTACATTCTTCGTTACGCTGGCGGTTGCGACGATGGTTGCGTTGGGTTTTTGGCAGCTTCAACGCAAAGCTGAAAACGAAATGCTGTTGCGATATGTTTCCGCCAACAGCGCAAAGCCTGCCACAGCTTACCCAAAGCAGGGGCCGGTGAGCGTCAATGCATTGCACCGCACATCATCTGTGAATTGTCTGCGTGTTTCAAAATGGCGTGAAGATTCGGGCAGCGATACGTTGGGCAAAACAGGCACGCGCTATCTTGCCGAGTGCGTTACTGACGCAGAGGGGCCAGGAGCGTTAATCGTTGCAGGCATCTCCGCGCGACCAAACCAAAAGGTTGACTGGAATGGCGGACTGGTAAGCGGGGTAATCACGACTGAGCCTGACCGGCAATCATTGATTGCGAAGCTGTTTGCCAAGCCTGCTACCTTGCGTCCCATGCTGGTGCTGCAGCAAGGCGTCGGCGGTCTGCGTACGGCCGAACCACCGTCGTTGGACAAAATCAAGCGTAAGATCTCCAACAACGGCTTTTATGCTATTCAATGGTTTTTGTTCGCCTCCGCAGCGACGATTATCTTTATTCTCGCTTTGCGAAAGCGCGTCAGGGCATCCTGATTTTGCCGACGGATATTCTGTTTTACTGCGTCGCTGGCGTGGCGGTTATCTTGGTCGGGTTGGCCAAGGGCAGCTTTGCCGGACTTGGTGCCGCGGCCATGCCGTTGCTCGCTTTGGTCATGGACCCAGTGGCCGGGGCCGGAATGTTGTTGCCCATCCTTATGGTGCAAGATGTCGTGAGTGTCTGGGCCTTCCGCCGCAGCTATGACCGGCGCACGCTTCTTCTGACCCTGCCCGGCGCGGCGATCGGTATCTTCTTGGCGTGGTTGCTCGCGTCGGTCATCAATGAAGATGCGGTGCGCGGTTTTGTCGGCGTTATCGCATTGGCCTTTGGCACCTATCGGTTGCTCCCGCTCATGGGGATGCAGATGAAGCTAACAGGGCCCGCGCCGGAGTGGATCGGAACCGTCATGGGCGGCGTGTCCGGCTTCACAAGCCAAATCGCCCATGCAGGCGGTCCTCCGTTCCAAATCTGGGCGCTGTCACGCAACTTCCCGCATTTGGTGTTTGTGGGGACCTCGTCGATATTCTTTACGATCATCAACTGGATGAAGGTGCCCGCTTATGCCGCGCTGGGTCAGTTTAACCGGGAGAATATGACGCTCACGGCAGCTTTCCTGCCGCTTGCGATCTTAAGCACTGTTGTCGGAGTGCAGCTGGTTAAGCGCGTGTCGCCTGAGCGATTCAACATCATAATCCAGCTTCTGATGGTCGTCATAGGCGCCGCACTGATTCGGCAAGCCATTTGGTAACTGCGCCCTATTTGGGTGACAGTACCATTAGCATTTGGCGGCCTTCCATGCGGGGATGCGCCTCGATCTTTGCAGTCTCGGTCGTATCTGCCTGAACGCGCTGCAACAGTTGCATACCCAATTGTTGGTGCGCCAATTCACGACCACGGAAGCGCAGCGTGATCTTGACCTTGTCACCTTCTTCAATGAACTCTGCGACCTTCTTCATCTTGACCATATAATCATGGTCATCGATGTTTGGACGCATCTTGATTTCTTTGATTTCTTGGGTTTTCTGGCTCTTACGGGCCAAATTGGCCTTTTTCTGGGCCTCATATTTGAACTTACCGATGTCCAGGAATTTGCACACGGGGGGATCGGCGTTCGGAGAAACTTCCACCAGATCGAGCCCTACTTCCGCAGCTTGCGCTATCGCCTCGCGGGTATACATGACACCCAGATTCTCGCCGTCATCGTCAATGACTCGTACTTTTTCGACGGTGATGAGATTATTGTAGCGCGGGCCACTTTTAACAGGTGGGGTCATAGCGCGCCGGGTCGGCGGGGTGGCGATAGTCAATACTCCTTGTGATGTTCTGCAGCGCCATTACAGCCAATTTGTCCACAGATAAAGGCTTTTAGCGGACTCGGGGCTGCTTTTACGAAGTGCGGCGTCAGACCACTTGCCGAATTTCGGTACCGACGCGCCTCCATGCGGTTCAATCCGCGAGCGCCGTGAGGTCCCCGACAGTCAATAATTGTGGCAAGACGCGGGCCTCACCATTTTTGGGGAAATACAGATAAAGCGGCACACCCGAACGGCCATATTTCGCGAGAAAGCGGGTGATGTCGGGGTCGCGGCGCGTATAGTCCCCCACCATCGTTACAATGCCGCCCTTTGCCAGCGTATCGATGGCTTCCGCACGATCAATCGCAGCGCCTTCGTTCACTTTGCACGTCACACACCAATCGGCCGTGAAGTATAAAAACACGGGCTTGCCTTCTGCCCGAAGCGTCGCAAGCCGCGCTTCGTTGAATGGCAAATTGCCGTTTTTGGCGATGTGCGTAACGGGCACCATGGCTGCCTTGTCCATCGCGACGAAGGACACCAGCGCCACGCCTAATGCAGCGGCGAGCACCCATCGGGTTAGCCCGCCATTTTTCTGCCGCCGCCCAATATCGAACAGAGCCACTAAAAAGATCAAAGCCGCGACAGACGCAATGGCCAAGCCATTAAGTCCTGCCAGCTGGTAGAGCAGCCAAAGTAAGGCAAGCGTGGTCAGCGCCATGGGCACGGCCATCCATTGCCGGAAGCGCACCATCCACGCACCTGGCCGTGGCATGCGTTTGCGCAACGCCGGAATGAACGCAATCGCCAAAAAGGGCAAAGCAAGGCCAAAACCAAGCCCGGCAAATATCAGCATCGCCAAGCCGGTTGGTAATAACAAGGCTGCGCCCATCGCTGCGGCCATGAAAGGTCCTGTGCAGGGCGTAGCCACGACCGCCGCCAGCACACCCGTCCAGAATGAGCCCGCGATACCACCCTTGCGCGTTAGCTTTTCACCAGCGCCGATGCCGCCAATATCGAAAAGACCAGCAAGATTTGCCGTGACGGACAGCATCAAAAACGCAAGTAACAGGACGACCGCGGGGTCCTGCAACTGGAATGCCCAACCCACTTCTTCGCCAGCCGCGCGCAAGCCAAGCATGACGCCGCCCAGAACAAGGCAGCTTAAAATAATGCCGAGCGTGTACGCCACGGCATCGCGGCGGGCTTCACCCTCATCCCCGCCCATCTTGGCCAAGCTCAGCGCCTTCAGCCCTAATATCGGGAATACGCAGGGCATAAGGTTCAGCAGCAAGCCGCCAAGTACGGAGAATATTAAAATTAAACCAAAGCCAAGTACTGGCTGTTGCGCGTCTTGGGTTGCGCCATTGCCAAATACCGATACGCTGTCGCCACCTGTCGGAATGGCGCCGGGCGCTGCGCGCACCTGAAGCCCTTGCGCGTCGTTGAACCGCAATAGCCCGTCAATCGGCGCCGCGAACGGCTTTTTTACTTCTCCGCTGACGATAAGCCAATCGCCAGTGCGGCGCGCGCTTTGCGGGGCATTATACAAAAACAGATTTTCGCTTTCCGCGAAAAACCAAACGCGACTTGCCGTTGCGCTGCGTGGATAGGGAATAGCAATGTCGATGCGTTTGCCGTTGATTGCATAGCGTGCCGTTCGGTCAAGCGGCACCGGCAAGTTGCTGCGCCATGCATCGAAACGGGTGCGGTCCAACGCCTGTATGTTCCCTGATCCAACGGTCATTGGCACCGAGAAAGTCGCGCCTTCGGGGACGCAAACCAGGTCGGAACAGGCCGACCAGCGGGCATTGACCTTCACATCCAGAGGCTGGCCGATTTTAATGCCCTCGGGAATTTTCAGATCAATCAAAAAGGCGTGCTTTTCCTTGTAAATATGATTCATAAATCCGCTGACGACCAGAGCCTCGGGCACGGGGGCACGCAGCGGACCAGCGATCATGCCCGCCGGCAATTGCCATTCCAGTTCAAGCGGCGTTCCCGCGTCACCGGGATTAATCCAATAATCATGCCATCCCGCCTTTGGGTCCATGATGATCGCGACCGTCACTACGTCGCCTGCCGCCGGAGTGCGCGTTTCGGCATCCATGGACGCGCGGACATTCTGAGCCGCCGAAGCCGGAACTTGCGCGTGCGCAATTCCTGCAGTGCAGATGAGGGCGAGCAATATGCAGCTTAATCGCGCAAAAAGCGATCGTGCGCATTCGAGCATTGGAAAAAAAACAAGCGCGTGGTTCATGCGAATCTTATGCCATAATCGGATGTCTGTAGGACAGCGGATTATTCCGGAGCAGCTTGAATAAGTGGCCCGCCCATATTTGGCATCGCCTTTGCCTTTTTCCACCCACCATGCACATAATAACCGATCGACAGGACACAGGACGTCATCGCGGTAGCAACAAATGATCCCCAAATAGCATCTGCGCCAAAGCGGTCATGTAAACCAAAGCCGATGCTGAAACGCACCAGAACTGCGCTGAATATAAGGATCAGGAGCGGGGCAAGTACGGCGCCATTCGCACGCACCGCAAAGGTCACGACAACGGACACGCCCATCAGGACGAATGTCCACCCGATGATGTGGTTTATGTGTATCGCAATGTCGATGGCGGGGCTGCCGCTTGGCAGGAAAAGGCTAAGCAGTGGCTGAGCGAACAGCGTCATCAGCACAATGAGTGCGCCCGACATGAGCAAATTGATACCAATCCCCGACCACACAATGCGTCCAACGCGGTCCCATTTGTTCCCGCCGATATTCTGGGCGACCATAGCGCTGACGGCGCTGCCCACGGCGACCGCTGGCATCTGCACATAGCTCCAAAGCTGATTCATCACGCCAAATGCTGCAGTTGTATTCACGCCTTCACGATTGACGAGGCCAATCATCACCACGGCAGAGCCCGACATGATGATCATCGATAAGCCCATAGGCAGGCCCATGCGCGCAATCGGTTTCAAGAACCGTGCATCTGGCCGAAGCCAATTTAGCTCATGCCCGCGCAGGCGGATGGTGAGGTCACTCGCATAGATTTGGCGCAACAAAAGCCCCAGGCTGATGACCCCGGCAAGGATGGTCGCAAGCGCCGACCCAGCGATTCCCATTGCGGGTATGGGGCCCCAGCCCAAGATAAAAATCGGGTTCAAGATAATGTCGAGAACCACGTTCAACACCGTATTCCAAAATGGCGTAACCGAATCCCCTACGCCGCGCAGTGATGACGCAACAAGCACCATCACGAAAGAGGCTGGCATCGAAAGGAAGATGACGCGCAAATATGCAAGGGCCAGCGGATAGACCGTTTCTGGTGTTGCCATCAGGCGCAGCATTTGGGGCGCAAAGATCCAGCCTGCTGCCGCCGTTACTAGGCCCGCCGCAAGGAAAATGCCGAACGCGGTGCCCATGATACGGCGGACAGATTCGACGTCGCGGCGGCCCATATTCTGGCCAATCAAAATTGTTGTTGCCATTGCGAAGCCGAACAGGGTGGAGAACATCAGAAACATGATGAGCCCCGCATTGGCGGAGGCCGCAAGCGCCTCTTCGCCCAAGAATCTGCCAATCCAAACCGAATTGACGGAGTGATTCAGCGATTGGAGTATGTTGACGCCAAGAGAAGGAAGCGCAAACACAAACAATGTTTTGGCCACCGGTCCTACGGTCAGGTCGCGTTGATGGGCGGGCGCATTCATGCCGTTTGCACTGCGCCTAAACCGGGCAGCACCCAAGCTGGGATTTGCCCCTTACTCATCCCAATCTGGCCAGTGCGACTGTCAATCGTTCGGCTTCGGCGGCCTTCTCGGCATGATCCGCGCGCGCCTTTTCAACAGCTTCTGGTTTGGCTTTTTCGACAAACGCCGCATTAGACAGGCGCCCAGCCAGCGCGTCCCGTTCTTTGCGCGCCGCCTCGAGTGCCTTGGTTATACGGCTGCGTTCGGCGTCGAGGTCGATGACATCATCAAGGGCAAAGACCACCGTGTCTCCACCTACCACGATCTGTGCAACATTATTTGTGACAACGGGTGCATAGACAAAGCTGTCAATACGGCCAAGCCGTGACAAGGCCGCTGCCTGCCGCGCGATGACGGACATTGTGGACACCTGTGGGTCTGCAATGTTGGCGGTCAGGCGCGTTCCGGGCGGGATATTCAATTCGGCTTTGAACGAACGGGTTTTGCTGATCGTATCAATGACCCAGTTGATTTCTGCCACGGCATCGGCGTCAATCGTTGCGTTGGGTTCGGGCCACTGCGCGTGAATGATGTCATGCGCACGCGGCTGCGCAGGGTCGGACATGGCATGCCATAATTCTTCGGTAATGAAGGGCATGAACGGATGTAGCATCACCAAAATCTGGTCGAGTGCCCAGCCGGCAACTTCCCGTGCCTCATCGGCGTCCGCGGTCGCCAGCGAAGGCTGGGGCTCAGCCCCGTCGTCACTGGATTGCGCCTGAAGGATCGGTTTGAGCAGTTCCAGGTACCAATCGCAAAATTGGTCGAAGACGAAATGATAAATGACATCCGCCATGCCGTCGAAACGGAACTCGGCAAAGGCCTTGTTCAATTTCTCCACTGTGCTGACAACTTCGCCGATGATCCAACGGTTGACGGCAAGCTCGGCCTCTGGTGCGCTGACGCTGCGTGATCCGCCGATGCCATTGGATTGCGCAAAGCGGGCGGCGTTCCAAAGCTTGGTCGCAAAATTGCGATACCCTGCAACGCGGCTTTCATCCATTTTGATGTCACGGCCTTGGCTTTCCATCGCCGCCATGAAGAAACGCAACGCGTCCGCGCCATATTGGTCAATCAGGCCCAACGGATCGACCGTATTACCTTTTGACTTGGACATCTTGCTGCCATCTGCCGCGCGGACAAGGCCATGAAGGTATAGCGTCTTCCAAGGCACTTCTTCCATGAAGTGGATACCCTGCATCGCCATCCGCGCATCCCAGAAGAACAGGATGTCAAAGCCGGAAATGAGGACGTCGTTCGGGTAGTGGCGGTCGAGCATCGTATTTTGATCGGGCCAACCCAAGGTGCCAAAAGGCCAAAGCGCAGATGAAAACCATGTGTCGAGAACGTCAGGATCACGCGTCAATGCGACGCCTGCGCCCGCGAGTAGCTGCGCCGCCTCTTCAGTTTCCGCCACATAGAATGTGCCATCGGCGGCGAACCATGCAGGTATCTGGTGGCCCCACCATAATTGGCGCGAAACGCACCATGGCTGGATATTCTCCATCCAGTTGAAGTAGGTTTTCTCCCACGACTTCGGTACGATGTCGAAACCGCCATTCGCCTTGCCCTTGCGGGCCGCCTCGATGGCTGGCTTGGCAAGCGTTTCGGCGTCGACATACCATTGGTCGGTCAACCACGGTTCAATCACTTGGCCCGAACGGTCGCCAAAGGGTGTCTGGATGACGCGGTCTTCTACCTTTTCAAGCAGACCCAAGGCGTCCAGTGCCGCAACCACCATCTTGCGTGCGTTGGTCGGTTCGCCCTCGATGCCAAAGCGGTATTGCCCGATATACTCTGCCGGAATGAGGCCATCGGCGGTCTGCACAACGCGACCTTCGCCATCAAGCATGTTGAACATGTCGCTGGCCTTGAACCCTGCGCGCTTGCCAACCTCAAAGTCATTGAAATCATGCCCCGGTGTGATTTTCACGGCGCCTGAACCCAATTCTGGATCGGCATGTTCGTCCGTGACAATCGGGATCAACCGTCCCGTAATCGGCAAGCGGACATTTTTACCGACCAGATGCGCATAACGTTCATCCGACGGGTTCACCGCGACCGCCATGTCGGCAAGCATCGTTTCGGGCCGTGTGGTGGCAACGCTAATAAAGCCACTGCCGTCCTCTAACGGATATTTGAAATGCCAGAATTTGCCATTAATCTCGCGGGTTTCCACCTCAAGGTCGGATATCGCGGTTTTCAGGCCAGGGTCCCAGTTTACGAGGCGTTTGTCGCGATACAGCAATTTTTGATTATAAAGATCGACAAACACTTTGATGACGGCCTTTGAAAAGCCCTCATCCATGGTGAAGCGTTCATTCTCCCAATCCATGGAGCAGCCAAGCCGGCGCAACTGGCCCGTGATTTCGCCACCGCTTTCTGTTTTCCATTCCCACACTTTGGCAATGAATGCTTCGCGCGTGAAATCGGTGCGCTTCTGCTGGTGGGCATTGAGTTGACGTTCGACGACCATCTGTGTCGCAATGCCGGCGTGGTCGGTACCGACCACCCACAAGGCGTCCTTGCCCTGCAAACGCGCGTGGCGGATGAGGATATCCTGCAAGGTGTTGTCGAGCGCATGGCCGATGTGCAAGCTGCCCGTCACATTGGGCGGCGGGTTCACAATTGTATACGGCTCTGCATCAGGGCGGTCAGGACGAAATGCACCAGTGGATTCCCAATGTGCATACCATTTCGCCTCAATCGCGGCGGGGTCGAAAGTCTTGTCGATAGTCATGGGAAGTGGCTTTGCCAGCGCATGCGCGATTGGGCAAGGTTTTCGCAGGAAATCGTTGGCTTATCCTATGACATTACGCCGCGCGGCGCCGAAAGATAAAGAATGCGGCTGCAAATCCGCCTGCGACGAGCAGGCTCAACCACAATTCCTTCGACGCCGATGGGTCAAGACCTTTTGCGACCAATATCACCAGCATCGCCGCCATCGCGACATAGGTTCCATAGGGATGGAACCACATTTTAATCTGCAACCGCGCCGGGTCTTCGGCTTCATATTTGCGGCGCAGTTTAAGCTGTGCGGCAGATGTCATGAGGTAGAGCAGAAGCATGGTCACGCCGCAGCTGTTGATCAGGAAGCTGAACACCACATCGCGGGACACCGCGTCGGCGGCGAGGGCGGCATAACTGAAAAGGCTAGCGATCAGAATCGCGCGGGCTGGCACCTTGCGCTCATTGACCTGAACCAGCCACTGCGGCGCGTCCTTATGCTTGGCCAGACCGAATAGGGCGCGCGAGGTAACATATAGGCCGGAGTTGAGGCATGACAGCACCGCGACAAGCACCACAGCTTCCATAATCAACTGACCTGCCGGCAAGCCCATATAAGCAAGTGTGGTGGCAAAGGGCGATACTTTGGGCACGATCTCCGTCCACGGCACAACTGATACGATCAGGAAGATGGAGAGCACGTAAAAGATGAGGATGCGCAACGTGACCGAAACAGTCATGCGGCTGATGACCTTTGCCGGTTCTTCGGATTCGGCAGCGGCGATGGTCGCTATTTCTGCTCCAACCAGACTGAATATGGTTGAGGTAGCTGCCGCCAGCACCACTCCCCAGCCATTGGGCACAAAGCCATTATGCGCAGTCAAGTTGCTAAAGCTTGGACCACTGCCGGACGTCATGCCAAAGGCCCATGCCGCGCAGACCAGAATGAATACGATAATCGCCGCGACTTTTATCGACGAGAACCAAAACTCAAACTCGCCATAAGCGCGTGCAGACATTAGGTTTACCGCCGTCAGCAGCGCCATCAGACCAATGCCGATGGCAAGCTCGGGCACGGCGGGGAACCAATTATGTAGAATTTGTGCGCCAGAAATCGCTTCAATGGCGACAACGACCACCCAGAAATACCAATAAAGCCAGCCCGATAGGAAGCCTGCCAAATGGCCAAGGCCAGCGCGGGCGAAGTCTGGAAAAGTTTGCACGCCATCAACGGCGATCGCCATTTCGGAGATCATCCGCATCACTAGCAAAATGATGAAGCCAGCAATGGCAAAGGAAAAGACAGCGGCTGGTCCGGCCTGACTGATGGTGGTCGACGACCCAACGAACAGCCCGGCACCAATGATGCCGCCAATGGCGATCATCGAGACATGGCGCGACTTCAAACTGCGTGACAGTTCCGCCCCGCCGCCGGTTTCTGTTGCGACATCATGTGCAATGTCCGTCATACTTCCCCCTAAATACTAACGCACTCCAGCCTGCACCGGAACGACGCCAATTTGCCCCTAGCTTATTTGGCCTTTAAATGTTTCCCGGCCCAATCAAATATTGTCTGGTGCCATTGAATCGAGTTTTTGGGCTTAAGCACCCAGTGATTTTCGTCCGGGAACACGAGCAATTTGGATTCAACACCCTGCTGCTGCAACGCTGTGAAGGCCGCAAGCGACTGTGAATAGGGGATCCGGTAATCCCTTTCGCCATGGATCACCAAAGTGGGTGTTTTCCATTTGGCGACATGATTGACGGGGTTCCATTTCTCCGCGTCGCTGCGCGTGGTCCATGGCCCACCATTGTCCCACTTGTCGAACCATAATTCTTCGGTTTCATAGGCCATGGCGCGTAGGTCAAAGATACCGGCATGGTTGACGAGGCATTTGAACCGGTCTGGCCAATTGCCCGAAATCCAGTTCATCATGTAGCCGCCATATGATCCGCCTAAGGCGCATGCATTATTGGTATCCAGTTGCGTATCGATCTGGCCGACCGCCTCCATGCCTTTTTGCAAATCTTCGAGTGGCCAGCCGCCCCAATTTTTGTGGATGCTGTCGGTGAATTTCTGACCATAACCCGTTGACCCATGAAAATCGATGCTGACCACGGCGTAGCCCTGCGATGCCATAACCGCAGGGTTCCAGCGATAAGACCAGCTGTTGTTCAAAGTGCCCTGCGGCCCGCCATGGACCAGCAGAAGCACAGGAAGCTTGCCCGTCGCGCCTTGCGACTTAATGATTTGACCGTAAACTTGGTCACCATTTGCCCCAGTGAAATCGAATTTTTGGTAATCCACAGGATCGAGCGTGCTCAGCATATCCGCATTGACGCTGGTCAGCCGTTTCGTTCTGCCTTTGGCATCCATATGGACGAGGTCGGAAGGCCCGTTGATGCTGTTAATGGCATATACGACACCGCCATTTTTAAGCGGCACGGCTTCGGCAATGCTACCGCGTTCCGTCAGGCGCGTGACCTTACCCTTTAAGTCAACGCGGTATAGCGGGGTTTCCAAAACATCTTGTGCAGTCACGAGAAGGCTTTTGCTATTAGCTGCCCATGCAAGCGAGGCAATTGAACGGTCCCATGTGTCGGTGAGCGCAGTTATCTTGCCGCTTTTCAGATCCATCAGCTTGATAACGAGCCTATCAGCTTCGTACGTTGCGCGCGCCATCGATGTCCACGCCAGCCATTTGCCGTCGGGCGATGCCGCCGGCGTTGTATCCATACCCGCATTGTCGGCGGAAAGGTTAACAGGCGTTGGGTTTTGCAGAGCTGAACGGTAAATATCGAGGTTGGTCGATTTGGCTTCATTTGCGTCAGCATGGCGCAATGCGAAAAGCACTGCGCTGCTGTCTGCGCTCCAGCTAATTTCGTCCCCGCCGCCAAAGGGCTTTGATGGCGCATCGCCAACCAGATCGCCATCCATAGCAGTGCTTAGCGTGCCAAGCTTCCCATCGGCGCGCAGCACAACCGTGAAGACCCGGCTGTAATTACCGGGCGTTTCCCACTGGTCCCAGTGACGGGTCATCAACTGGTCATATTCGCGGCCAGTGCCAGGACCAGGCTTCGATGTGTCGCCATCCTTGGCGCAACCAAATTCCATGCAATCGCGGGCGATGTCGCCCCAGATAGCGAATTTCAGGCCATCGGGCGAAATTTTAAACCCGCTCACATCGGTTTTGAAATTGCTGGCCTGTGTGGCTGTCGCCGAAGCAATGTCGTAGCGCCAGATTTGATCCGAACCGCTTTCGTTGCTGATGTAGAATATGCTTTTGCCGTCTGGCGCGAAGGCGGGGTCATGCTCGTTCTTGTCTGGCCTCGATGCAAACATCGCTGGCTGCGCGCCGGTGGCGCCGAGTTTTAGCATATAGAGGTCAGTCTTGCCCTTATTCGCTTCCAAGTCGGTCTCACGCAATTGGTACGCGACCATCATTCCATCTGGAGATGCTGCCACAGCCGATAGCCGCTTCATCATCACAAGGTCGGTTTCGGTCATGGGACGCGCAGCGGCGTCAGTGGAAAGGGCGCCAAACGAGATGGCAGAAGTGCCCAACAGGGCAGCAATCAGGAAGGTTTTTTTCATACGCCACACGCTAGTCAGCGAAAAGGAGGCAAGCAAGAAAATAGCAAATTCAAAAGATATGGAAAGGACGCCGATCCTGCTCCATCAACGAACTATCTTGCCGTCCTTCATTACCAGCGCGATGTTTTCCAACGCCGTAATGTTGGTCAAAGGGTTTTCTTTTACGGCGACAAGATCGGCGAAACGTCCTGCGGCAATTGCGCCCAACATTTTCTCTTTCCCCAACAGCTCGGCAGCACGGATCGTCGCGCTTTGGATAGCTTGCATCGGGGTCATGCCATAGCGCACCATATACGCAAATTGCTTCGCGTTTTGCCCATGGGGATAAACGCCGCTGTCGGTTCCATAAGCAAGCTTCACGCCTCTCTTCACAGCCTTCGTAAATCCGACACGCTGGACATCGGTGGTCTCTCGATTTTTACGCAGATATTCTTCGGGCCAGCCCTCTTTGGTGCCAATGTCGTCTATATAGTCGCCATTATAGATATCCATGACAAGCCATGTGCCGCTGGCTTTCGCCATCGCCAGCGCTTCATCATCAATAAGGCTGGCATGTTCAATCGAACGGACGCCCGCCCGGATCGCGTTTTTTATGCCGACGGCGCCATGGGCGTGGGCGGTTACGAACACCCCCTTTGCCCGTGCGGTTTCCACAACGGCGCGCAGCTGGTCTTCGGTCATTTCTGGTTCACCGGGCTCAGTGCCAATGGCGAGCACGGCGCCGGTAGCGATCGTTTTGATGAAGTCCGCACCTTGTTCGATCAAAAAGGCAGTTTTCGCTGCGGCTTCTTCAGGCGTGCTGGCTAGACCAAGGCGCATATCGGACGGAAGCTGGTCATTGGGAATGACGCCGTTCAATTCCCCGCCACCTTTTGGAATAGTGATATATGCGCCAGCGACAAACATGCGCGGGCCCGGGACATGCCCCGCATTGATGGCGTCCCGCAACGCAATGTCGGTCAGGCCACGATAGGTGCCGACGTCACGCACAGTTGTGAAGCCAGCTTCTAACGTCAGCCGCGCGTTATGCGCGCCAATTAATGCAGTCGCAGCGGGCGATGTCTTTAACGGAAGGGCAAGGTCTGCGCTTTGCCCTGAGTCGGCAAGATGGGTGTGCAGGTCAATCAATCCGGGAAGGACAGTGAAGCCGGACCAATCGACGCGTTTGGCGCCTTTTGGTGTTGGGCCACAGGAGGCGATGGCAGTGATCTTGTCATCGGTGATGCTGATGCATTGACCCGTGAGGACGTTACCAGCCTGAACGTCAACGAGGCGGCCAGCCTCTAGATAGATGTCTTTGGCAAGGAGCGCGCTTGGGGCGAGGGACAGGGCGGCCGCCAATACAAGAAAAATTGGCCGGGTCACAGATCGAGGACCGACGCCCCTCATTAGCCTTTTTTAGTGATGCGCATGATTTCGCGCTCAACCATCGCCTCGACAATTGGCGGCAAATGGCCGTCGAGCCAGTCTTTCAGCATTGGACGAAGCAAATCGCGCGTTAGTCCTTCAAGAGAAGTTTCCCCTGACCGGACGATTTGCGGGGCCGCGCTGGGCTCGGACAAGGTCTGCAACGCTGAAAAGCTATGTCGAAGACTTTGGGCTTTAGTATCATCCAGCAGAATATCGTCACGCGTTGCGTTTTCGTCTGCTTCGGTCAGTTCAAGGATCTCGCTCTCATCCTTGTTGCCCGCCGCCGCTTTAGCGTGGCGTTTAGCCGCGGGGCGGTTTTGGTCGTCATCTGTGATGATGCGTTTGATAGACGACAATATCTCGTCCATCGAAGGTTCGTTCCGGCCATCAGCCATATGTTGTGCCTCTTGGCGTCGTTTAACGCTCTTTACCGTTGTTAAGAATAGGTTCTATGTCCGCTTTTTGTGCCGCAGTGTCAACGGTGCGGGTCGACTTCGCGACAGGATCGGGTTGAGATGACCAATCATTCCAAGCGCCATCGACTTTATTATAGTCGGCAACAGGGTCGTATAACGCGCCCCCTTCAAGGCCAAGGT
>NZ_JBIKPH010000112.1:0-8186 GCF_044357595.1 Sphingorhabdus sp.
CCACCAGCGCTGCGACGGCCAAGATGGAACGTGCCGATGTTCAATCCAGCCTCACCCAAGGTCGTTCCAACACGGCCGATGAAACCGGGCGCATCTTCGTTAACGATATACAGCATGTTGCCGTCAAGCTCGGCTTCAAGGCTGATGCCGAAAATCTCGACCAGGCGGGCTTCGCTATTAGCGAACAAAGTGCCCGCGACAGAGCGCGGCCCTTGGGCGGTGTTGACGGTAACGCGCACCAATGTGTGATAAGCGCCGGCCTTGTCATGGCGCACTTCGCGAATGTCAAAACCACGCTCCTTTGCCAAAAATGGCGCGTTGACCATATTCACTGCATCCGAAAAACGACGCATAAAGCCGGATAATACGGCCGCCGTTATCGGTTTTATGTTGAGCTCTGCAGCAGCGCCCTCGACCTCAATCGCGATGTTATCGAGATTGTCATGCGCCAATTGGCCGACCAACGAACCAAGCTTTTGCGCTAGGGTCATATAAGGCCGCAACTTCGGCGCTTCTTCGGCCGACAGGCTTGGCATGTTCAACGCATTGGTAACGCCGCCATTGACCAGATAATCCGCCATTTGTTCAGCCACCTGAAGCGCCACATTGACCTGTGCCTCATTTGTCGACGCGCCAAGATGCGGCGTGCAGATGAAGTTAGGGGTACCAAATAAAGGGGATTCCTTGGCTGGTTCCGTTGCAAAAACGTCCAATGCTGCGCCGCCAACTTGGCCGCTGTCCAACGCCTCTTTTAACGCAGCTTCGTCGACCAAGCCGCCACGCGCGCAGTTAATGATGCGTACGCCCTTTTTGGTTTTTGCGAGATTTTCTTTCGACAATATGTTGCGGGTTTGGTCGGTCAGCGGCGTGTGCAGGGTTATGAAATCCGCCTTGGCAAGCAAGGTATCAAGGTCAGCTTTCTCAATGCCCATTTCAATCGCGCGATCAGCGGTCAGGAAAGGATCAAAGGCAACAACCTTCATCCGCAAGCCAAGCGCGCGACTAGCGACGATGGAACCAATGTTTCCAGCGCCAATCAGGCCAAGCGTCTTGCCCGTGACCTCAATGCCCATGAAACCGTTTTTCGGCCAGAGCCCTGCTTGGGTCTGCGCATTGGCCTCAGGCAACTGACGCGCGAGAGCGAACATCAAGGCGATGGCATGTTCTGCCGTGGTAATCGAGTTACCGAAAGGCGTGTTCATCACGACAACACCCTTGGCCGACGCATTGGGGATATCGACATTGTCGACGCCAATGCCCGCGCGGCCAATAACCTTTAGGTTCGTTGCGGCGTCCAAGATCTGCTTTGTAACTTTGGTCGATGAACGGATGGCGATGCCGTCATAATCACCAATGATTGCTGCAAGCTCATCCGGTGTCTTGTCGGTGATAACGTCAACGTCACAGCCGCGTTCAGCAAAAATCTTTGCGGCGTTAGGGTCCATTTGGTCGGAGATAAGTACGCGTGGCTTAGTCATGTTAGATTCCGTTTCAAATATCGTTAGGCTGCACTGGTTTCAGCAACTTAATTGCAAAGGGGAATTAAAGGTCCTGAAACAGGTTCAGGACGATCTTTCAGGATTAAGCGTTGGATTGGGCATATGCCCAATCGAGCCATGGCCCAAGCGCCTGGATATCGGCAGTATCCACGGTCGCGCCACACCAGATGCGCAGGCCCGGTGGGGCATCGCGATATCCGGCGATGTCATAGGCCGCATGCTCTGCCTCAAGCAAAGACGCCATTTTCTTGATCATCGCTTCATCCGCGCCCTTAACGGTTAAGCAAACCGATGTTTTTGACCGGATAGCGGGGTCAGCTGCAAGGAAACCAAGATAGTCGCTTGCCGCAACAATATCGCCGAGCGCCGCGGCGTTGGCATTGCTGCGCGCCATTAGGCCGAGCAAACCGCCAACGGTCTTTGCCCACTCAAGCGCGAAGATCACGTCTTCAACCGCGAGCATTGATGGTGTGTTGATCGTCTCACCCTTGAAAACACCTTCGGCGAGCGCGCCCTTTGACATGAGTCGGAATACTTTAGGAAGCGGCCATGCTGGCGTGTAGCTTTCGAGCCGCTCAACAGCACGTGGGCCGAGAATGAGCACGCCATGCGCGCCTTCGCCGCCCAAAACCTTCTGCCAGCTGAATGTTGTCACATCGAGCTTATCCCAAGGCATGTCATAAGCAAACACCGCCGAGGTGGCGTCGTTGAAAGTCAGACCTTCACGGTCATCGGCTATCCAGTCGCCATTGGGCACCCGCGCACCGGAGGTGGTGCCGTTCCATGTGAAGACCACGTCATTGGTGAAGTCGACCGTGCCGAGATCAGGAATTTCGCCATAAGGCGCGTTCATGACATTGGCGTTCAGCTTCAGTTGCTTGTTCACATCCGTGACCCAGCCCTCACCAAAGCTTTCCCATGCCATCATCGTGACGGGGCGGGCACCGAGCATGGTCCACATGGCCATTTCAATCGCGCCGGTGTCTGACCCGGGGACGATGCCAATACGATGCGTGTCAGGCACCTGAAGCACTTCGCGCATCAGGTCGATGGCTAGCTGCAGACGCGACTTACCGATTTTCGCACGATGCGAACGGCCAAGCGATTCGGTTTGAAGTTTTTCGGGGCTCCAGCCTGGCGGCTTCGCGCAGGGACCGGAGGAAAAGAACGGACGCGCCGGTTTAACGGCGGGGGGTACTATAGTCATGTAAGCGTCTCCTTGCAGAGAGCAGCGCGGCGTTGGGACCGCGTGGCCCGAAGCCGCCTTTACGCGCGGCCCCGACTTTGTCAACGACTATCGTAAACTCTTGTCAGTAACCCTTCTTGCGAAACAAAACCTCGCCGCGACGGGCAACATATAATTTCTCGAGGGTAACCGGATGAAAATAGGCTTCAACGCGATCGCCTTCGGGGGTGGTGCCATAAACTTCATAACAGCCGCCATCGACCTTCGATTTGCGGACCGTCCAACCTTCCTTGGTAAGTTTTTCGGTAAGTGCCTTCTCGCTTTTCCAGCCGGAAACGGGGCCTGCCTTGCAAGTGATAACGCCGGTAGCGGATGCCGGTACAGAGGCAAAAGCGATTGCGGCCAAAGCGGCAAGGGAGAGAGGTGTCAATAAACGCATAATTATGCTCCTTTTAAAATAAGTCTGCGGTGGCGCAGAAATCGAGCCGCAACGAGCAGCAACAATGGGATGAAGTGAACGAGCGCTGGTCCTATATCATTGTGGATGAATATCCAGTGGATCAGAACCAGCACAGCGGCAGGATATACCAAGCGTTGAAGCCGCTTCCATCCTGCCTTGAGCGCCCGCATAGAAGCATCATTGCTGGTCATCGCCACGGGCACAAACAATAGCATCGCGGCCCAGCCAGTCCAGATACCCAATGCTAAGAACTCAGCCAGAATATCATCAAGATTTCCCATATCGATGACGTAGAAAACAAGATGCAGGACGGCATAGGCAAAGGCCGCGACGCCCAACGCACGGCGGCGCTGAATAAGCCAGATCAGCCATGGTCGTGGCCCCAGCAGCGAAAGCAAAGGACTTAACGCCATCGCCACAATCATGAAGCGAGCGGACCATTCGCCAGTAGGATACAGCATATCCATCGCGATCAATTCGCCGGACGCATAGCGCTTCAATATGAACAATGCCGGCAAGCACAGCAGCGCCCAAAAAACACTCTTGTTGTTAAGAATGATTCGCAACATATATTTTTGATAATGGCCCGTTCGGTTCGGCGCAATGCGCAAATTGAACCGACATCCGCAATGTTCCAGACACATGCACCATATATCATCATTTTTTGGCTGCACGTTTCATGCAATGCCTTATGAAGACATGATGGTGTTAAAAACGTTCAAACGATGCATTCTGCTCGGCAGCGTCTTGTTGCTGTCGTCATGTGGAGGGCGGGAAAAGCCTGAGGCACCCCGTTCAAGCCAGAGTTTATCGTCAGAAACTGTCCGTAAGTGCATGGCCGCGCTCAAGACAAAATCAATCCGCTTTTCAGGCCTACCGAACAAAAGCTTCGACGGCGGATGCCGCACTATTGATACCATTACGCTTATGGATTTTGGCACGCCGACAACAAATTTAGGGGCAATGACCTGCCCGCTCGCAGACAATTTCACGGATTGGGCGCGCTACGCCGTTGGCCCTGCCGCAAAGATGTATCTGAAAGGCGAAGTTGTCCGGATCGAAACCATGGGCACATTCAACTGCCGGAACGTGAATGGAGCTCGATCAGGCAGATTATCCGAGCACGCCTTTGCCAACGCTGTCGACGTTTCGGCCTTTATCCTGCGCGATGGACGGCGGGTCTCGGTCCTTGATGGATGGCACGGATCATCTGCAGAACAAGCATTTTTGCGTCGTCTGCACCAGTCGGCCTGTAAGCGCTTTGGTACGGTTCTCGGCCCTGATTACAATGCGGCGCATGCCAACCATTTCCATTTCGACATGGCGAAGTCGATGACCAAAGGAACGTCTTTTTGCCGATAGGGGTGGCAAAAGCGACTTATTCTCCCTACATACAGGGTAATGACAGACACAAAAATTAACGATCGCCGTTTCTACAAAGCACAGCAAGAAGCGGATTTTGCTGAACAGCAACTCTCTACCCCTCAGACGCAAAGCAAGTCATACAGGCTAGCATTTCAGGACACTGATTTCCTGTTGCGCGAAGATTTGCGCCCCGTCCGGTTCCAACTGGAATTGCTCAAAACCGAAATGTTGCTGGATGAGGCAAATATCGGTTCGATGCTGGTGATCTACGGCTCCGCGCGCATTCCCGAGCCTGAAGCCGCAGAGGCATTGTTGGCCGAGGCTGAAGGCGAGCGGGCGACAATCATCGCCGAGCGGATGAAGGAAAAGTCCCGTTTCTACGCCGAAGCCCGCCATTTGGCGCAGCTGGCCGGAAAAGCCAATGTCACCGATGAAGAAGGCCGTCGCCATTTCGTCGTCTGCTCAGGCGGCGGCCCTTCGATCATGGAAGCTGCAAACCGCGGTGCACATGATGTCGGTGCAGAATCGATTGGTCTCAACATCGTGCTTCCGCATGAGCAAGCGCCAAACCTGTTCGTGACACCACGTTTAAGCTTTCAATTCCATTATTTCGCGTTGCGCAAAATGCACTTCCTGCTGCGCGCACGCGCGGTCGCGGTTTTCCCTGGCGGCTTTGGCACATTTGATGAGTTTTTCGAACTGCTCACACTGGTTCAGACGGGCAAGATCAAAAAGATGCCAATCCTGCTGTTCGGGCGTGAATTTTGGAACCGCGTGGTGAATTTTGAGGAGCTTGTGCTCGAGGGCGTCATCAGCCCGCGTGACTTGGAACTTTTCCAATTCGTAGAAACCGCAGAAGAGGCATGGAATGCCATCTGCGATTTCTACGAAGTGTCACATTGATTTAACCAGATTACTTCGCCGGCGCTGCGGCAGCTGCTGGTGCGGCAGCATCAGCTGCTGGCGCTGCGGCAGGCGCTGCTGCATCGGCGGGTGCTGCGTCAGCGGCGGGCGCTTCTGCCGCAGGAGGCGCTGGCAATGGCAAGTTTGAACCTTGCGCGTTCAGATACAAGATCAGGTTTGCGCGCTCTTCTGGATTACCCAGACCCGCAAAAGTCATTTTGGTACCCGGGGCATATTTCTTAGGATTGGCCAACCATTTGTCCATGCCTTCCCAATCCCAGTTGCCTGGAACGCTTTTCAACGCGTCGGAATAAGCAAATCCAGCAACATGGCCATGTGGCTTACCCATTGCTGCCCAGAGATTCGGGCCAATGCCGTTTGCGCCACCTTGTGCAATAGTATGGCAAGCCGCACACTTCTTGAAAACAGCTTCGCCCTTGGCGACATCGGCAGTCGCGAGCAGCGTTGCGATAGGCACTACAGCGACACCGCCAGCTTCGCCCGATGCCTCGGCAACAACGGCAAATCCCTCTTTTTCAGGCGCCTCCGGGTGGAAATACATGCCCGTGACGATGCTCAGTCCAAGCGCGACGATGCCGCCTGCCAAAACCCAGCCTGCAATTGTGTTACTACGATCATCCATTGTTTATCAGCCTTGAAAGTGCGTTAAAACGCCGGCGCAGAATGACGGCCGGTTCTATGGGCCCCTCTAATGGCGGGCGTTGGCGGGTGCAAGTGTCCAAATCGACACTTGCCCGATAAGTTTCCCTATCCTAACGCTCTGCCCCTATGAACAGTTATCCCGCACCCGCACTGGCAATTGTCAAAGACATGACGCTTGCTGCACATGAACTTTCTGCAAAAGCGATTGCCTTTCAAGGCGCGCCGGGGGCAAACTCGCATTTGGCGGCTCTGGAATATGATGCCGACTGCTTGCCCCTGCCCTGTTTTTCGTTCGAAGACGCCATTGATGCGGTACAGGACGGAACGGCGGCGTGTGCAATCATTCCAATAGAAAATTCGCTGCATGGCCGCGTTGCGGACATTCACTTTTTGCTCCCTGAATCGGGCCTTAGCATCATAGCCGAGCATTTTATGTCGATCCGCCATTGTCTGATGGCAAAATCCGCAGACGCAGTCATAAAAACGGCGATGAGCCATCCGCAAGCGCTTGGCCAGTGCCGGCATTTCCTGCGCGCCAATGGCATAATTCCGGTTGCCTATGCGGACACCGCCGCCGCTGCTGCGTTTGTTGCCGCCAATGACGACCCGTCGGCTGCGGCCATCGCGCCGCCGATTGCGGCCGCTTTATATGGTCTGGTTGCCATTAACGATGCCGTGCAAGACGATATGAGCAACATGACACGATTTGTTGTACTTTCACGCGCGCCCGTCGATCGCAGCACCCTCACGGGCACGTTGATGACCACCCTCATTTTTGAGGTCAAGAACATCCCCGCCGCTTTGTATAAGGCGATGGGCGGCTTTGCGACAAACGGCGTCAATATGACGAAGCTTGAAAGCTATCAAAACGGCGCAAGCTTTGCCGCCACGGAATTCTTTGCCGATATCGAAGGCGCACCGGGCGACCCAGCCGTCGACCGCGCATTGGAGGAACTGCGCTTCCACTGCAACTCGGTCCGCTTGCTTGGCACATATACGCAAACCCGCAACCGCGGTTGAATCTGTTAAGCAACCGCCTGTTGTGGCGTGGTCTGTATGATTTCAAAGTGGTTCAGTTGGAACCCATAAGCATTTTCAAGCGTTGGCTATGTTCTCAACCAAAGGAACATAATATGGCCGACCTATCGCAAATTAAAGAACATGCAGAAGTTATAGGCGCTGACGGCGTTCATGTTGGCACCGTTGATGGCGTTGAAGGCAATCGCATCAAGCTGACCAAGTCAGATTCAGGACAAGGCGGCCATGAAGGCCATCATCATTATATTGATGGCGGACTGGTGGCCTCGGTCCACGATAACACTGTCCGGCTATCGGCCAATGGCGACGTTGCGTTGACGTTTGAAACTGAAGAAACCAAAGACAGCTGATACAGCGTGGCGGCGACTTTAGTGCGCCGCCCCCCAGCTTGGTCCAGTGCCGATTTCAATGCCCAAGGGCACGTTGAGCTTCACCAGCGGCTCTGCGGCATTGGCCATAACGTTGCGGATGATCTCGCTTGCGGCCGCAACATCGGCTTGCGGCAATTCAAATACCAATTCGTCATGCACCTGAAGCAGCATTTGGACGTGACCTAAGCCAGCAGCTTTAAGCGCCGGTCCCATTTGCACCATGGCGCGTTTGATGATGTCGGCGCTTGTCCCTTGAATGGGTGCATTTATCGCCGCACGCTCGCTGCCCTGCCGTTCGGCTTGGTTGGGTGACGTAATGCGCGGAAACCATGTTTTACGCCCGAACAAGGTGGTTGAGTGCCCACATTCGCGCACTGTGGCCATCGTTTCCTGAATAAAATTGGAAATGCCGGGGAAGCGTTTGAAATACGCGTCAATAAGCGCCTGCGCCTCGTCCGCCGAAGATTCCAGACGCTTTGAAAGTCCCCATCGCGAAATGCCATAGAGGATGGAGAAGTTGATTGTTTTAGCCCGTCCGCGTGTGTCGCGGTTGACTTCGCCAAACAGTTCCAGCGCGGTGCGCGCATGGATATCTTCGCCCTTTTCAAAAGCATCGCGCAACGGCGCCACATCGGCAAAATGCGCGGCAAGGCGCAGTTCGATCTGGCTATAGTCGGCAGACAATATGACATTGCCGGGTT
>NZ_JBIKPH010000113.1:0-8104 GCF_044357595.1 Sphingorhabdus sp.
TACTGCGCATCCATGCGGGATTATAGATGGTGGACAGATACCGGAAACCCGTGTCGCACAAGATGGTAACAATGCGCTTACCCGGCCCCAATTGTTTGCCCAACGCGATCGCGCCTGCCACATTGATGCCGGACGAAAGACCAAGGCAAAGCCCCTCCTCCGCCAACAAACGGCGGACCCAGACAAGGCCTTCCTCGTCCGAAATGCGGAATTGCGTATCAATCGGCGCACCATCGAGATTGGCCGTTATCCGGCCCTGCCCAATGCCTTCGGCGACTGAATTGCCCTCCGAGCTTAATTCACCGCACGCATAATAATTATACAGCGACGCGCCGTGCGGATCGGCTAAGGCAATGGTGACCGCCTCATCCTTCGCCTTAAGTCCAAGCCCTACACCAGCGATAGTTCCGCCTGTTCCAGCTGCGCAAGTAAAGCCGTCAATGTCACCGCCCATTTGCGTCCAAATTTCCTCGGCAGTGGTTTCAATATGTGCGCGGCGGTTGGCGATATTGTCGAATTGGTTGGCCCAGACTGCATTTTCGGTTTCCTCGGCCAAGCGGCGTGAAGTGTGCACGAAATGGCCGGGGTTCGAATATGGCGCGGCAGGAACGAGCACGAGTTCAGCGCCCAAGGCACGCAGCGTGTCCTTTTTCTCCTGGCTCTGCGTTTCGGGCATGACGATGATCGTCTTATACCCAAGCGCATTGCAGACCAGCGCGAGGCCAATGCCGGTGTTGCCAGCCGTGCCCTCGACAATCGTGCCGCCGGGTTGAAGAAGCCCTTGCCGTTCGGCATCGCGTACGATGTAGAGCGCAGCGCGGTCCTTTACCGATGCGCCGGGGTTCACATATTCGCACTTACCAAAAATATCGCATCCGGCTTCCGCGCTTGGCCCTTTAAGGCGCACCAGCGGAGTGTTTCCAATCAGATCGAGTGTCGAAGCAATCGTGTTCATACCACAGACAGCTACGCGCGTTCATGGGTAATCGCAAGCCGGTCTGGCCCATGCCATGCCAAAAGACAGTGTATTTGGCGCCTTATAACTAGGGAAACTGCCAAAGTTCAATTTGTCTATTGATATATTATATCATTACCACTAATCAATGTCCTTCTGCCTCCCTTGGATGATGCCTTTTTATGAAAACTGTTCCAGTTCGCGCCTTCTCCGCAAGCCTCACCGCTTTATCTCTGGCTTTGGCCGCACCCGCTTATGCCCAGCAAAGCAGCCCCGATTCATCAACGACAGATACAAAGACCGATGATTTTCACAGCGCCGACGAAATTGTAGTCACCGCGCCTTATGTCGAACGGCTCGACCTTCTGTCGGGCACTTCGGCAGTGACGGGTGATATCCTCGCCGAAAAAACACGCGCGCAACTGGGCGATATTTTGGCAAGCTTGCCCGGCGTATCGGCAACCAGCTTCTCGCCTGGGGCATCGCGGCCTGTCTTACGTGGTTATCAAGGCAATCGGGTCGCTGTCCTGACGGATGGTATTGGCAACATTGACGCCTCCAACACTTCAGCCGATCATGCCGTCACAATTGATACGTTGACGGTTGAGCGGATTGAAGTGCTCCGCGGGCCTGCGGTTCTCCTCTTTGGCGGTCAGGCCGTTGGCGGGGCCGTCAACGCGCTCGACAAGCGCATACCGCGCGCGGTTCCCGATGAGCCTGTGCATGTCGATGCATTGGTCGCTTATGGCAGCGCGGCACGCGATTATTCGGGCGGTGCGTCCGTCGATGTGCCTGTGTCCGACCGGATCGTTGTCCATGTCGACGGCAGCTATCGCAATACCGACGATACCCGCACGGGCGGCTATATATTCGCCCCAAGCTTGCGCACAGAGCTGTTGGACTTTGCCGCGGAGGAGGCAAGCGAAGGCCATTTTGAAGAAGCCACAGAAGCCCAAGAACGTGCGGACCAACGCGGCCGCATTCCCAACAGCGCGGTAAAGACATGGACCGCAGCGGGCGGTATCGCGTTTATCGAAGACGGCGGCAATCTTGGCCTGTCTTACAGCATTTACGACACCAATTATGGCATCCCTGCCCGCCCCGGCGCAGAACATGCGCATACAGGCGAAGAGATTGTCGAAGGCGAAGTGCCAGTTACCATTGGCATGCGTCAGTATCGGGCGGACTTTCGTGGCGAAGTGAATTTGGGCGACGGACTGTTTGATAAATTACGCCTGCGCGCTGGTTACGCCGATTACACGCACACGGAATTTGAAGGTTCCGAAATCGGCACTGTGTTTATCAGCCAAGGTATAGAGGGCCGAGCCGAACTAATTCAAAATGACCGTAACGGCTGGCGCGGCGCGAGCGGCGTCCAATATCAGACCCGCGATTTCGAAGCGATTGGCGCTGAAGCTTTTGTGCCGCCGAACAAAACACGGCAATATGGCCTTTTCAGTTTGCAGGAGTATACCACCGGCAATTTGGACGCTGAAGTCGCCGTGCGTTTTGACAGTGTCGAACTGCGTGCGGATACGCTAGGCCTCGCGCGGTCATTCCAGAATGTCTCTGCCGCATTGGGTGTTGGGTACCATTTTGGCGATTTGAAAATCGGGGCCAATGTTTCGCGCACCGGTCGTGCGCCAGCCGTTGAGGAACTGTTTTCCAACGGGCCGCATATTGCCACGCAAGCTTATGAGTTGGGCGACCCCAATTTGAAAAGTGAGCGCGCGTGGAATGGCGAATTATATGCGCGTTACGACGCCCCCGGTGCGGCGTTGAGTGCGACCCTATACACCAACCGCTTCGACAGTTTCATTTATGAGGCTGAAACCGGCGCAGTAGAGGACAATCTGCCCGTATTTGCATATTTCCAAAAGGATGCCGTGGTCTGGGGCGTCGAATTTCAGGGGTCAAAACGCCTAGCGAGCTTTGGCGATATGAACCTCTCGGTCGATGGCGTTGCCGATTACACCCGCTCCAAAATCTCTTCGGGTGGTGGCAATGTGCCCCGAATTCCGCCCTTGCGCCTTTTAGGCGGAGCCGAACTTAGCGGCGGCCAGATTGACCTGCGCGGCGAAGTCGAATGGAGCGATGCGCAGACCAAGACGGCTGCATTTGAAACGCCAACCGCGGGTTTCACATTGGTCAATGCCTCGGCAACATGGCGGCCGTTCGGGCGGGATCAGAATGTCGCAATCATTGCCTCTGCGAACAATATTTTCGACGTTACCGCGCGGCGTTCTGCATCTTTCACTAAGGATTTTGTCCCCTTAAGCGGGCGCGATTTTCGGGTGACTGCACGGGTCAGCTTTTGATTGCTGGCGCGTGTTCATGAAAGCAGTTGCACCCGATAGTCACCGAGCGACTGCAGGACTTCAAGAATAGGGTAAGCGGAACATTTCCCACCGCCTCACGTTCTTCATAAGGGCCAATTAAGGTCAAAATTTTTGGAGAATATGATGCGCAAAATTGCAACGATCATTCTGCTTTCGGCATCTTTGCTGGCAGCAGCCTGCAACACCGTCAAGGGCGTAGGCGAAGATATTGAATCGGTCGGCAAAGCTGGCGACCGCGCAATGTAAATGCATGTCAATTGACGTGGCATCAGGGCTGGAGGGGAACCTCTGGCCCTTTTTGTTTGGATGGGCCCGCACACACCAAAATATCCAACACGCGTAACATTATTTCCTACAAACGTGGCGCGCAGTTTCGCATGCGGAGGAAAAAGGGGACGGCCGACGCGGAAGCGCTGGTGCTGCTTCCGGCTGATGGTGTTGGTTGATTAAGGCTCTCTTGTTCCATCAGTCTATGACTCGGAGCCGCCTTTATCTTGGCAGGGCTGCTTTCCTTGGGGGTGAAGGTTCCTAAAGACCCCAAGGCCGTCCATCACAGACGGGGCGGTCTCCCGCCACACCCAGCCTCTTGTGCGCTGTTCAGAGCTTGATGCAACAGGCCCTTTTTGAAGGCTGAAGCAAGCACCCTATCGCGCCGGCCGTGCCAGCGAGTTGCCCCGCCAGCGTTCCCATCATCCCGACCCACGTTCTAGACCGCAGCCTGAATGACGCGAATCAATTAACCTATCCGGTTATCTGTAGGAAAGTGTTTTTTGTGTAAATTCTACGTCGCGGCTTCTTCGACGCTTGCTGCTTTTTTACGGCGGCGGCGGGTGAACCAAATGGCGATGAGGGCCAGTTCGAAGAGCATGCATAAGGGGATGGCGAGCAGCAGCTGCGACACAATGTCAGGCGGAGTTAAGACTGCGGCGATTGCGAATATGCCAACAATCGCATAACGGCGCGCGCCGCGCAGTTGTTCCAGCGTAACCAAGCCAGCGCGCTCCAACAACATGAGCAACACCGGCAACAAGAAGGAAATGCCAAAGCCGAAAATGAACTTCATGACAAAGCTCAAATAATTGTCGACGCCGGGCAGCGCCTCTTGCTGGACGCCGCCGACTGTTCCACCAAAACCAAGCAGATATTTCAGCGCGACGGGTATCGCCATATAATACGCCATCGCCGCACCCAACAGAAAGAGCACTGGCGTGGCGAGCAAGAACGGCAAAAACGCGTTTTTTTCCTTTTTGTAGAGGCCCGGCGCCACAAAGCGCCACAACTGCGTCGCAAACACCGGAAAGGAAAAGAAGGTCGCGGCAAAAAATGCGACCTTGATCTCGACAAAAAACGCCTCGAATATCGCGGTGTAAATGAGCTTAGTTTGCCCCGACGCGAGCAAAGGCTGCACCAGAAATCCGAAAATCGGCCGCGCGAAATACAAGCTTGCGGCAAAAGCCACGGCAAGCGCAAGGAAGCTCCATAGCAGGCGGCTGCGCAGCTCAATCAAATGATCGAGCAAGGGCATTTTGCTGTCGTCGATCTCGCTCATATCTTGGAGGCCATTTCGGCAGGTGGAGACTCCGGCGCAGTTTGTTCCACCGGCGGTCCGGCTTCACCCGAAATATTATCATCGCCCAAAACATCGGCACGTGGATCGGTGGGATGTTCACGCATGATGCGTTCGTTTTCGGACTTCCACTTTTTTTCCAGCTCTTCGAGTTCCGATTGACGGATCATCTCGTCAAACCCTGAACGAAAATGCGCCGCAACGCCGCGTGCCTTACCAACCCATTTACCAACCACGCGCAGGACCCTTGGCAAATCCTTTGGCCCGATAACCAGCAAAGCCACAAGGACGACAAGCATCAGTTCCGACGAAGCAACGTCAAACACGTCAGGCCCCCGATATCGAGGGCAGGTTTGGCGGCGCTATCAATGGATTAGCCTTGGGTCTTGTCTGTCTGCTTTTCGGCGTCGATGACGGTTGTCGCACCAATTTGCGGCGGCGCCTTGGGTGCTTCTTCGTCTTCGCTCATGCCCTTTTTAAAGCTTTTAATGCCCTTGGCGACGTCACCCATCATGTCGGAAAAACGGCCTTTGCCGAACAACAGCAACACCAAAATGCCAACAATCAGCCAATGCCAGATGCTAAAACCACCCATTTTCAACTCCTAACGAGGTATCCCCCCGATGATGCGAACAAAATTCCCGCCTGTCTTGATCTTATCTAGGCGTTGTTTTCGTTAATTTCCAGTTCGCTGTCACTTTCTTCGCCCGTAAACAGCATATCACCCATCGCGCTGTCGATAGGATCCAGCAAGCCTGCGGCTTTCAGGTCAGCGATCCCCGGCAAATCTTTACGACTGTTCAACCCGAAATGCGTCAGAAAGCCCGGTGTGGTCGCGTAGATTAGAGGCCGCCCCGGAACTTCGCGGCGGCCAGCCGGACGCACCCATCCCGCCTCCATCAAGACATCCAGCGTGCCCTTTGAAATCTGCACACCGCGAATGGCTTCAATCTCGGCGCGGCTCACAGGTTCATGATAGGCGATAATGGCCAATGTTTCCACCGCAGCGCGGCTTAGCTTGCGGCTTTCCTCGCGCTCACGCCGCAACAAATGCGCAAGGTCAGGCGCGGTTTGAAAATGCCATGCCTTGCCGCGCTGGACAATTTCTATGCCGCGGCCTTGATAATGTGCCGCAAGTTGCGTGAGCGCCGCAGATACATCCACGCTATCCCCGACATAACCGCGGATCTGCTCGACAGTCATGGGCTGGTCACTGGCAAACAAGGTCGCTTCAACCGCGCGCATATCGGGATCGGTTTCAATCATGTTGCCTTTTTCCTCAACATCAATGGCGCAAAGGTCGACCCCTGCTGCAAATCAACCACACCGCGTTTGGCAAGTTCAAGCGCGGCAACAAAGCTGGAGGCCAATGCCGATTTGCGCAAGGCCGGATCCGCCATCGGGGGCAAAAATGCAGATATGGCGGTCCAGTCGATCGCACGGCCAATCATGGCCGAAACGCGCTCCAACGCTTGCTCCAAAGTCATGACTTGGCGTTTCTTGACGATATGCATCGCTGGCTGCGTCCGTGCATTGATTTGGCCGTAAGCGGTGATCAGTTCAAAATAATCACATTCCCAAGCCCGCCCTTTGACCACGCGCAGTTTTTCGGGCGCACCGCGCAGGAACACATCGCGTCCGATCCGGTCGCGCGCCATCAACCGCGCGCCGCTTTCACGCATCGCGTTTAACCGCTCAAGCCGCAATTGCAGCCGCAGCGCCAGTTCCTCTGGTGATGGGTCAATTGTCGGGTCCTTGGGCAGCAGCAACGCCGATTTGAGATAGGCCAACCACGCCGCCATCACCAGATAATCGGCGGCAAGCTCAAGCTTCAGCGCGCGCACCTCATCAATGAACACAAGATATTGTTCGACCAAAGCGAGAATGGACAATTGCCGCAAATCGACCTTTTGGGTGCGCGCCAGCGCCAGCAAAAGGTCCAAAGGTCCTTCCCAGCCGTCAATGTCGATGGTCAGGACATTCGGGCCAGGTCCAGCGTCACGCCTGCTCTCATCGCGAAGGGCCTCCTCCTCGTCAAAGAGCATTGGCCCGCTCATGCCGCGCCAGTGGCTCCATCCGTTAGCTTCGCGCTTGCATCGGCCAGCGCCAGCAATTGGTCCCGCTTATCAAGCAGATGTGCCAACCGGTCGGCGTCAAATGCCACCGGCGGCAGGGCCATCGCACGGTCAAGCCGGGTGCGCGCAGCGGCGGTAATTTCTGGAAGATTATTGGCAATCGCAACCATCTCGTCAAACCGGCCCCAGCAATTGAGTGCAAGGTCGCAACCGGCCACGACACATTGCAGGGCGCGCGTCGCAACATCGCCCTGCAACGCGTTCATATCGAGATCATCGCTCATCAACAGGCCGTCGAACCCAAGCTGCGCGCGGATGATCGTGTCGATAACAAAGGGTGACATGGTGGCTGTGTGCTGATCGTCCCAGACGTCATAAACAACATGCCCTGTCATACCCATTGCGGCGTGATTCAAAGCGCGGAAGGGGGCAAGATCTTGCGCAAGTTCAGCCGCAGTCGCGGTGACATGCGGCAAGTCATGATGGGTGTCGACATTGGCGCGGCCCTGCCCCGGCATATGCTTCACCACGCCAATGACGCCGCCCAAAGCAAGGCCATCCAGGATTGCGCGACCAAGCGCCGCCACGCGCAGTGGTTCACTGCCCAAGGCGCGGTCGCCAATGGCGGAATGTGTTTCGGGCACGCGGACGTCAAGCACGGGTAAGCAATCGACGTTGATGCCGACTTCGTTGAGCGACAGCGCAATAGCCTCGGCATTGCACCGCGCCGCCTCAATCGCAGTGATGGGAGCAATGTCGTAAAGCGCGTCGAATGCACCACCGGCGGGAAAGTCAGGCCAGACCGGCGGACGCATACGTGCAACCCGGCCGCCCTCTTGATCAATCAGAATCGGCACCGTGTCGCGGCCATGCAAGGTCCGCAAGCTGTCGGTCAACGCGCGGACCTGCGCTTTATCTTCGATATTGCGTTTAAACAGGATGTAGCCTGCTGGCTCGACATCGCGAAACAGGCGTTTTTCGTCATCCGTCAGGGTCAGGCCCGATAGGCCAAAAATTACCGGCTTCATGAACAGATTGCTAAGGCCGCTGCTGCCCCAAGGCAAGCATGGAGCAGAGCACAGCGGCCTTTAACCTGTGTATAATTACCGGATAGCGCCCAAGAAATCGAGCTTGCCCAAGGGCACGCCCTTCATACGCAGCAATGCGT
>NZ_JBIKPH010000114.1:0-8097 GCF_044357595.1 Sphingorhabdus sp.
GGGTGCGCTGATCATATTGGTTGGATTCTCCGCCGGAGCAGATGTCGGGCTGTATGCCGTTTTCGTCTATTTTGTCGTCCAGATGGTCGACGGGTATTTAATCGTCCCAATGGTGGCCAAGCGCGCGGTCGATTTAGCACCAGCCCTGGTCTTAGGCGCGCAGATTCTGTTTGGCGCGCTTTTCGGGATATTAGGATTGGCGCTTGCCGACCCCATCATTGCGATGATCAAAGTCACGCTGGAGCGGCAATCTGCGCGTAATGAAGCGCGTGGCATCCGCGAAGGGCCGTGAACCCAAAAAATGCTGCTGACGGTCTGCTTTTTGATGGGGATTGCCAATTTTTTTATGCACAGGGCGGTCGCGGAATCGGGGCACCCCTTTGTGGAAGACACCAAGCGCTGTTTTAGTGCGCATTTCAGTCCTTTTGGCAGCTATGCCATTGAACTGGCGTTGCTCATCGGCGCACTGTGGCTCGCGAACGAAGGGTCATTGACGATTTCACTTTTATACGCCGCGTATACGGCCATCAATGGTGTTGCGACATGGTGGCTGCTGTCTGGCAAGACATGATGGGCCTTTGTGCTTTGCTTTAATCTAATTATAGGGCGCCTGTGCCTCCATTAGCTCCCACTTCTGACGCCAAGCCCGATTTCGCAGTCATGCGGCGCTTTCTGCCCTATTTATGGCCGAAGGATGAGACTGGCTTGCGCGTGCGCATCGTCTTTGCCTTGCTGCTGGTGGTTATCTCGAAACTCATCCAACTCAGCATGGCGTGGGTGTACGGTCGGACTATTGACCGGATGGTTCCGGGCATGGAAGACAGCGTGGCGATCGCCATCGCATTGGTCGCGGCTTATGCTGGCGCGCGTTTTGGCGGCGTGTTGTTCGACAATTTGCGCAACGTGGTATTTGAACGCGTCGGGCAAGAATCCACGCGGCGTCTGGCCGAGAATGTATTTAGCCATTTGCACAATCTGTCGATGCGGTTCCACATGAACCGGCGGACAGGCGCAGTGACCAAAGTCATTGAGCGCGGAACGAAGAGCATCGATATCATGCTCTATTTTCTGCTCTTCAACATCGCGCCCACATTGCTTGAGCTGTTTTTGGTCTCGGTGTATTTCAAGATTTCTTTTGGTTGGGGCATGGTTGTCGCAACGCTGATCATGGTTGTCAGCTATATCGCCTACACCACCGTGATCACCAACTGGCGCAACAAATTGCGTGAGGAAATGAACGAGTTGGATACCCAGACCGTCGCCAAGTCGGTGGACAGCCTATTGAACTACGAAACGGTCAAATATTTCAACGCCGAGAAGCGTGAGACCCGCCGCTATGCCGAAGTCGTCCACCATTACGCAAATGCCGCCGTCAAATCGGAAAACTCGCTCGCCGCTCTGAACATTGGTCAATCGCTCATCACCAACCTCATGATGGCGGGGGCCATGGGCTATGTCGTGTGGGGCTGGTCGCGGGGCCAGTTTACGACGGGCGACGTCGTCACGGTCAACACCTTGCTGGCGCAGCTATTCCGGCCATTGGACATGTTGGGCATGGTGTATCGCACCATTCGCCAAGGCCTCACCGATATGGCCGCGATGTTCGCACTCATCGATACCCCTGCGGAGATAATGGACAAACCAAATGCGCCTGCGCTGGCGGTCAGTGGCGGGGCTATCGTGTTTGATGAAGTGTATTTCGGCTATGACGCGGAACGACAGATCCTCAATGGCGTCAGTTTCGAGATAAAACCCGGCCACACGCTTGCGGTGGTTGGTCCTTCTGGCGCCGGCAAGTCGACCATCGCGCGGTTGCTGTACCGTTTTTACGACGTCACCGGCGGCCGGGTTACGATCGACGACCAAGATTTGCGCGATGTCACGCAGTCCAGCCTGCGCAGTTCCATAGGCATAGTGCCCCAGGATACCGTGTTGTTCAACGACAGCATTGGCTACAATATCGGCTATGGCCGCGAAGGCGCAAATCAGGCTGAAATCGAAGAAGCGGCGCGTGGTGCATCGATCCATGGCTTTATCGAATCCTTACCGGATCAATATGCCGCCAAAGTGGGCGAACGCGGATTGAAACTGTCCGGTGGCGAAAAGCAGCGTGTGGCGATTGCCCGCACTTTGCTTAAAAATCCGCCGCTTTTGATATTGGACGAAGCGACCAGCGCCTTGGACAGCCGGACGGAGTCGGAAATTCAAGCGACTCTTGAGCGTATTTCGGAACGCCGCACGACCATCATCATCGCGCACCGGCTTTCGACCGTGGTCAACGCTGACCAAATCATCGTGCTTGAGGCGGGCCGCGTGGCCGAGAAAGGCACGCATGTGCAGTTGCTCCGCAAAAATGGTCTCTACGCTGACATGTGGGCACGCCAGCAAAGCGAGGCCGAGGAAGGCGCCATTCCCGCCGCGTAAAATTACGCGCTATCCACAAGCGTCTTGGACCAGGCCGAAGTGGGCTCTGTTATTGGCCGTGCGGTCGCGCTAGGGCTTCGGCATGGCCGCCGTCGCTCCCTCCCCCACGCCAGCCGATATATTGCACCGCCTGTTCGGCTTCCCCGGATTTCGCGGGCAGCAGGAGCAGGTAGTGACTCGCGTTCTTGCGGGGCAGCGGACGCTTGCGATCATGCCGACGGGCGCAGGCAAGTCTTTATGCTATCAATTGCCCGCCGTGATCATGGACGGCACTTGTATCGTGATATCGCCGCTGATTGCGTTGATGCATGACCAGATGCGCGCAGCCGACGCTGTCGGTATTCGCGCGGCGACACTGACATCGGCCGACGATAACCGCGCGGAAACCATATCACGGTTCAGGGCGGGCGAACTTGACCTTTTATATGTCGCGCCGGAGCGGGCATCGGGACAGGAATTCCGCAGCCTGTTACGTGAGACACAGATATCGCTATTCGCCATTGACGAGGCGCATTGCGTGTCCGAATGGGGGCATGATTTCCGGCCCGATTATCGCTTGTTGCGCCCGTTGCTCGACGACTTTGCCGACGTGCCAAGGCTGGCACTGACGGCGACCGCAGACACCCACACCCGCGAAGACATCGCCGAACAATTGGGCATACCCAGCGATGGCGTCATGGTGGCGGGTTTTGACCGGCCCAACATTCGTTATGTCGCCGAAGCCGCACCAAACAGCGGCGTCGCATCCTTGGTAAAGGGGTTGCAAGGGGCAGGCATAGTCTACGCCCAAACGCGTGACCGCACCGAGAAGATTGCGGCGCAAATCGCAGAGACAGGACGAAGGGCGCTTTTTTATCATGCAGGCATGGAGCCGCAAACACGCGCCCGTGCGCAGGCCGAATTTGTGTCGTCCGAAGACATGGTCATGGTCGCGACGGTGGCCTTCGGCATGGGAATCGACAAGCCGGATGTGCGCTTCGTCGTGCATGCTGGGCTGCCGAAGTCCATCGAATCCTATTATCAGGAAAGTGGCCGTGCAGGACGCGATGGCGACCCCGCGGTCGCGCATATGCTATGGTCAGCAGGTGACTTCACGCGCGCGCGCGCGCGGTTGAACGAGCTTCCACCCGAACGGCGCGAGGCGGAATTGGCGCGCGTTGCTGCATTGTCACATCTGGTCGAAACACCCGGATGCCGCCGCGCTGTGCTTCTGCGGCATTTTGGGGAAAGTCCGCCAGAAAGCTGTGGCAATTGCGACAATTGCCTGCACGCACCCGATGTGCACGACGCGACCGAGCTGTCCCGTAAATTATTGTCGGCAGCATATCGGACGGGGCAGATGTTTGGCATGGGCCATTTGGAAAAAGTCCTGATGGGCAATGGAGACGACCGGATAACGCAATTCGGGCATGACCAGCTTTCGGTTTTCGGCATTGTGGACAGGGCAGAGGCCGCGATGCTGAAACCTTTGTCGCGTGCACTTCAGGCGCGCGGCGCCTTAGTGGCAAATGAACATGGCGGTCTAAAGTTGGCGGGCGATGCACGCGCGATCATGCGCGGTGACCAAAAAATCCAGATTGCGATTGTAAAACCGAGCGCCAAACGCAGCGCAGGCCGTCCGGACAATCCAATCGGCAATCCGTTGTTTGAGGCCTTGCGCGCCAAAAGACGGGCGCTCGCGGAAAATGTTGGCGTCCCTCCTTATGTTATCTTCCATGACGCCACCTTGCGCGAGATGGCACTGACGCGGCCAGCCGATATCCACGCCTTGGGCCGGATCAGCGGCGTTGGCGCGCGCAAGTTGGAAGCCTATGGCGCGGAATTTCTGTCTGTGATCGCACAATACTGAATTTTAGGGCCTTTCCGATCAAACTATTCTCCCGTCTTGTTATCGATTGCAGTTTAATTTAGGGCCAAGAGATCGCCCGATTTTAGGTGGCTTTACAACAGGATTTGCTGATGTTCCGGATGGTGACTGATACATTTTATGCGGCCCCGCAAATCACCGTGTCGGACGTTGCCGACGCCGCCGATGCAGGGTTTTCGATGATCATCAACAACCGGCCTGAAGATGAAGCGGCCGACCAGACCTCCGGGTCAGAAATCGCAGCAGCTGCTGCGGCCGCTGGCTTGGAATATGTGGCCATTCCCGTTACACATGCCGGCTTTGCAGAATGGCAAGTGACCGCGATGGCAGACGCGCTGGACAAGGGCGATGGCAAAGTGCTGGCATATTGCCGTTCAGGAACGCGCTCCACTTTCCTGTGGGCGCTGGCCCGCGCATCCCGCGGAGCGCATCCCGCCACCTTGGCGGAAAAAGCGTCGGATGCCGGCTATGACCTCGCCCCCGTAACCGCGATGATGGATATGTTGCGCGGGCGTGCTTCGTGACGGCAGAATTGCTCAAGCTGGCGGGGTCCATTGCCGCGATCTTGTTCATCGCGTGGCTTGCGCGGTTCCTGCGGCTCGGTGGTGACGTCCGCATCCGCAGCGAAGAGCAAGCCCGCGAGATTGCCAATGAAACCTGCTGCGGGTTCGATCCGGTGGAAATAGCCATTGATAAAGCGGGTATCGCCGCGCTCCTGCGCGATGCCGACGGCAGGCATCTGCTGGTCCGCCGCCATGGCGTGCAATGGGCGGGAAGGCTGCTCGACCGACATAATGATTCCCGCCTGGACCAGAATTTTCTCACCGTCGGTACAGGGGAAAAAACCTTTGGATCGGTCACGCTCAATCTGGGTTCGCAAGCGTCGCACTGGGCGGCTGGCTTGCGGCATTTAAAAATATAGGACGCACATATGCCGGAGCTCTTCAACCCAATTGATTACGCCGTTCCTGCGTTCATCATACTCATCGTGGCAGAAATGCTTTGGGTGCGGCGACGTGCGCCAGAGAAATACGACCCCCGTGACACGCTGACGTCACTTGCATTGGGTACGGGCAGCACCGTTGCAGGCGCGCTATCCGGCGCCTTGGTGTTCAGCCTTGCTATGTGGATATACGAACAACGCTTTTTCGATATCGGCTGGGTCTGGTGGGCGTGGCCCTTATGCTTTGTTCTGGATGATCTCGCTTATTATTGGGCGCATCGGTCGGGACATCGCGTGCGTTGGTTCTGGGCAAGCCATGTGAACCACCATAGCAGCCAGCATTACAACCTATCGACCGCGCTGCGCCAGACATGGACTGGCTTTATCGCACTTGGTTTTATCTTCCGCATACCCTTGGCATTTCTGGGTTTTCATCCCGCGATGCTGTTGTTCGTCGGCGCGTTCAATCTCATTTATCAGTTCTGGATCCACACCGAGGCAATTTACAAATTCCCGCGCTGGGTCGAATATATCATGAACACCCCAAGCCACCACCGCGTCCACCACGCGACGAACCCGCGCTATCTCGATCAGAATTATGCCGGAACCTTCATCATCTGGGACCGCATCTTCGGGACATTCACCGAAGAGGTGGAGGGCGAAAAGATCCGCTACGGGATTGTAAAACAATTGGGCACGTTCAACCTGTTGTGGAGCGTGTTTCACGAATGGATTGGCATCGCACAGGATGTGAAGTCTGCGCCATGGCGGCATAAATTTTCATATATATGGCGCGCGCCGGGCTGGAGCCACGATGGCAGCAGGGACACATCCGATAGTATCCGTGCACAGTGGTTGCAAAGCCGGCAAGCCAAGGCTGACTAAGGCTATTTACTGCCTTGCCAGTAGTTAATCGCCCGCTTAAACCGCGCTACGCAGATGGAGCAGGTGATATGGACGAATTTGACATCATTGTTATCGGCGGCGGTTCCGCAGGCAGTGCCGCAGCCGGACGACTGTCCGAAGGCGGCAAATATAAGGTCTGCTTGATTGAGGCCGGCGGCAATAACAACAACATGTTGATCAAAACGCCCGGTTTCATGCCGTTTATCCGCAATGCGTCCAATTATAAATATGACACTGTCCCACAAAAGGGCCTGAATGGCCGCACGGGCTATCAACCGCGCGGTAAGGGACTTGGCGGGTCAAGCGCGATCAACGCGATGGTGTATATCCGTGGCCACAAATATGATTATGACAATTGGGCCGCCTTGGGTTGCGATGGCTGGTCCTATGACGACGTGCTGCCGTTTTTCAAACGCTGCGAAGATAATGAACGCGGCTCTGACGCCTTTCATGGTTCGGGCGGGCCGCTTTCGGTTTCTGATCAACGTTGGCCACAAGCCGGCAGCCTTGCCTTCATTGAGGCGGCGGCAGAATTGCAATTGCCCATCAATGCGGACTTCAACGGTGCAACGCAGGACGGCTTTGGTCTGTATCAAGTCACGCAAAAGGGTGGCGAACGCTGGACCGCAGCGCGCGCATATGTCGAGCCTGCGCGGGATCGCATGGAAGTTCTCACCGGCGCTTTGACCGAAAAGATCATCGTCGAAAATGGCCGCGCTACTGGTGTTATCATTCGGCAGGGACGCAAGCGCCGCACCATCAAGGCGCGGGGCGCAGTCATATTGTCGGCGGGCGCATTTGGCTCACCACAAATCTTGATGCTGTCCGGCATGGGGCCAGCCGAACATTTGCGCAGCGTCGGGGTCGACGTCGTTCATGACAAGGCCGCTATTGGCGCCGACCTGCAAGACCATATCGACTATGTTTCGAGCTTTGAAACCCAATCGAAGGCCGATTTCTTCGGCGATTCATTGGCTGGCACGGGCAAGATGGTCAAGGCGATCATCGAACATAGGTTTAAGCGCACCGGCGTAATGACCACCTGCTTTGCCGAAGCGGGCGGGTTCTGGCGATCGGATGCAAGCTTGCCCGCGCCCGACATCCAATATCATTTTGTGCCTGCGGTGCTGGAAGATCATGGCCGGTCGAAGGTGAAGGGCCATGGCTTTAGCTGCCACGCATGTGTGCTGCGCCCTGAAAGCCGCGGCACGGTCCGTCTGTCGTCTGCAGACGCCAGCGTCGCTCCGCTGATTGACCCTGCGTTCCTAAGCGATAACCGTGACATGGCGACTTTGCGCAGCGGCGTGCGCGCTATGCACCGCATATTCGAAGCGCCCGCGCTTGCGGCCTATAACGGCAAAAACCGGCATCCCGTGGATATCAATGACGACGCAGCATTGGACGACCTAATCCGCAGCCGCGCCGACACCGTCTACCACCCAGTGGGCACATGTCGCATGGGGCCAAATGATAGCGACGTCGTTGACTCGCGCCTGAAATATCGGGGTATTGACGGCCTATATGTCGCCGACGCCAGCATCATGCCGCGCCTTGTTTCTGGAAACACCAATGCGCCCAGCATGATGATCGGCGAAAGATGTGCTGAATTTGTCCGGGCTGACTTGCAATAATCTTGCGTAAACGCGGCACTGCGGTTAACCGCGTGCCCCTTATGGCGATAAATAGAACAGAATATATCAGCACCCGCGGCAACGCGTACGCGCTCGATTTTGCAGGCGTCACCCTGACGGGTTTGGCAAGCGACGGGGGCCTGTATGTGCCCAGGCATTGGCCGCAATTTTCAACAGAAGAAATCACCGCAATGCGCGGCCTGTCTTATGTCGATCTTGCCGCGCGTGTCATGGCGCCGTTTACCGCAGGTGTATTGGACGAGGCAGAGCTCAAGGGCCTGTGCGCCACAGCTTATGGCTCCTTCGCCCATCAAGCCGTTGCCCCA
>NZ_JBIKPH010000115.1:0-8095 GCF_044357595.1 Sphingorhabdus sp.
GCAGATTGCGCATTAGAAGTTTACGCGGATACCACCTGAATAGCGGCGGCCGAAGCGTTCCCATTCAATCGTGTAGCGGCTTGAAAATGGCGTCGGAACGCCCTGCGCAGTCAAGATGTTAGACGGATCGGAAAAACGGCGGCCTGGATTGTTCAGCAGGTTTGCAGCGTCGAAATACACTTCGATACCCTTTGAGATTTCATACCGTGCCGAGAAGTCCAGTTCATCGTCATTCGCCCAATAAGTATCGCCGGCGCTGTCTAGATTGTCTGCAAATCCATCAGCCCAATTGGTGCGGTTCTGATACTGCAACCGCAGCGACAAGCCATATTTCTCGTAATAAGCACCGACATTGTAAACGACCTCGGATGTGCCAGGCAGCGGCACCTTGCGCTCGGGCGAGACAATGGCGCCTGCGGCATCAAGTAACGCGGGCTTAGTAACTTCACTGTCATTGTAGGTGGCATTTGCAGTAATGCCAAAGCCGCCCATCCAGTCGGGCAAGCCAAGGTCGGAGACATAGGGGTCTAACTGCATCTGTGCAGCCGCTTCAACGCCAAACACTCGACCCGAACCGCCGTTGGTAATCCCGCTAAAGGCATAACCCGAACGGTCAATATTATTGCTGTCTAGCGCGTTCGAACCAAAAACCCGGCGCGATGTATACAGTACGTCTTCTACCTTTTTGTAGAATGCACCGAGCATGAAGTAACCCTGCGGTTGGACATAATATTCATAATAAGCGTCCAAACCATATGCACGCTCCGGCTTTACCGCCGGGTTGCCACCAGAAATCCGCTGATTGCTGTCATCGACAGTAACATTCGGGCGCAGCTGATCATAATCGGCACGCGCCGCGCCGCTGGTAAAGCCAATGCGGATCTTTTGGTCATCTTGTACGTCAAAGTTAAGATGCATGCTCGGGAATACCAATGTGCCATCAGATTCGGCAGTGACTGGCGCGGTGACTGAACCAATGGTGGCCACGGCGATACCACGATTTTTTACATGTTCAACGCGCGCACCACCAACAAGCGAACCCCAGTCATATTTGACATTTGCCATCACATATCCGGCATATACTTGCTCACGCACGTCATAGATGTTTCCGGTCACGGGGGCGAAGCTGAAATTTTTGACCGCGGCTTCGCTCGCTGCCCGCATTTTATCTGCGTCAAAATAACGGAATGTATATCCCATCGGTATCTCGCCCTTGAACGGTGTATCAAGGCTGAAACTACTATAGGTAGTCGGGATACCGATTGTTGCAAATTGTGCTGCCGTGTTCAGCACGATGTTGCTTTCATCAACCGTCTTGGCGCGCTGATCAAACTGGAAGCCCGCTTTTAAAACGGCGTCACCGCCGAAGAATTCCGTTTCGCGGGACACAACAAATTTTGCAGTATACGCTTTCGTTGTGTCAACGGCATCCAGCACGTTGAGCGACGTGAGTGGCTTGGTGAAGCTATCGATAGCCGTAACTTGCGTACCAGCCTGATAACGGGTCGGGCTGCTAAGCTGAATTGTGTTGAACAAAGCTAAGCGGCCAAAATTGGGGTCACTGAAATCATAAGCTACCGTTGGACGCAAATTGCGTGTGCTTGGGCTGTCCCAGGTTGTTTCGCCAACCACGGAACGATCATCTTTCGATTCTGTATAGTTGCCAAGCCAGTTTAATTTCCAGCCATCGCCAAATTCATGTGTGCCTTCGACGGTGTTGGTGAAAATCGATTGTTCAAAGGCGCGCAACGTCGACCGCTGGCGAATGTCGATACCGTAGATAGTGCCCTTGAACGGGGTGTTGCCGATGCAGATATCAGCATAGCCCGTTGTGGTTGGCGTCGGGTTCACTGCGGTCCCACAGTCGGCGGTATTGGCGACGAGATCGCTCTGACGATCATCAAGGTCAAAGCGAAAATTGTCGCGCATTTCGTCATCGGTAAAGGTTGTGTAGATTGAACGCACCGAAATTGTGTTGTCGGCATCAGGCTTCCAGTCCAAACGCCCTGACATCGACCAGTTGCGACGTGTTAGGCGATACAGCTTGTTTTCCGTTTCCTGCGCCCAAAACCGGCTAACGGCACCGGGCCGCTGGTCTTGGCTTACCCGTTCATAATCGATCTCAAAATTGTCAGTGATCATGTCGCGCTGATAATAGCTACCCGACACGAGAATGCCGATTTCGCCTTCGCCGGCGGGTACGCGCGTTGATACGACGGCTGAGCCTTCATATTGTGGCCGGTTGCCGAGTTCGGCGACGCCATAGCCCGCCTTGCCAGCGAAGTGGAACCCATCATAATCGAATGCCGACCGCGTTATGACGTTGACGTTACCCGACACCGTCTCGCCCGGCATGTCAGGGGTAACAGCTTTAGAGACGATGATCTGCGCCGCAATAGCAGATGGAATCGAGTCAAACCGAGCATCGCGGCCTTCTGGGCTCACGACGTTAATGCCGTCGAACGACAAGGTGGTCCAATAATTAGGTGCACCGCGAATACTGATATAGCGTGCCTGCCCCTGGTCGCGCTCAACCGCAACACCTGGAAGGCGGCCAGTCGCCTGCGCAATATTCTGGTCCGGCAGCCGTCCGGCCGCGTCCGACGAAACCACCGATACGAGCGAGTCCGAATTTTTCTGAATTTGCAAAGCGGCCGCTTCTGATTCCGCGATTGGCCTAGAGCCAGTCACAACAATTGCTTCATTCGTCGCCTCATCTGCCGCCGGCGCGGATTGCGCCATGGCTGAAGATGGAAGAATTGCGAGTGCCGCAGCGCTGCCCAGCAAGGCGGTGCGGACAAAAAAGTGCGATTTTATGGACCGAGTTTGCATGTATTTCACCCCTGATATATCGATTTATTGACCTGAGCGTTAGGCAGGGATTGTGAAATCTTCATATATCTACCATGACAAATTGGTGGCACTACGATTACAGTTTGAGTTTAAGCTGCCGTAAATATGCAATGTTTCCATGGCACCGCGTCTGAGATCGATAAGAAGGAACAATGTTCGTGAAGTCCGTGCCGGGTACAAAAATTCTGAAACCCCAAAAGACGCCAGCAGATGCGCGCTATTTCAACCGCGAGCTTTCCTGGTTAAAATTTAACGAGCGCGTGCTTGAGGAGGCATCGAACCCGGCGCACCCGTTACTTGAGCGGCTGCGTTTTCTGTCGATTTCGGGCACCAACCTTGATGAATTTTTCATGGTCCGCGTGGCCGGTCTGCGCGGGCAGCAGCAGCGCCGGATTGAGGAGTTGTCGATTGATGGCCGCACCGCATCCGAACAGCTTTCCGATACCGTCGCCGCCGCCGACCGGCTGATGGTTCAACAGCAAAAGTTGTGGCGCAAGCTGATGAAGGAACTGGGTAGCGAAGGCATTAAAATTGTCCAGCCATCCGCAATGGGGAAGACGCTGCAGACGCAAGTTGGCAAATATTTCCGCGAACAAGTCCTACCCGTTCTCACTCCGCAGGCATTGGACCCTGCGCATCCATTTCCATTCATTCCTAACCAAGGCCTAAGCCTTATTTTCGATATGCGCCGCAAGGATGATGGCGAAGTCGTGCGGCAATTGGTGCTGATCCCGCAATCGCTCGCCCGCTTTATCCGCTTACCCGGCCCCGGCACACGCTTCGTCACAATCGAGGCGCTGATCAAGCATTTCGTCGGGCAAATGTTTCCCGATTATTTGCTCGTCGCAGCGGGCGCATTCCGCATCATCCGCGATAGCGATATTGAGGTTGAGGAAGAAGCTGAAGACCTTGTCCGCTACTTCCGCAGCGCCATAAAGCGGCGCCGTCGCGGGCGGATTATTCGGCTGAAGCTGGAAAAGGGCCTACCAAGCGAATTGGCGACTTTAATCCGTTCGGAACTTGGCGCTGGCGCATCCATAGTGGTCGAAACGGTTGGTTTCTTGGGCATTGGTGACCTCGGGCAATTGGTGGACGAAGACCGACCTACCCTCAAATTCCCGTCATACTCCCCGCGCTTCCCGGAACGCATATTGGAACATGACGGCGATTGCTTTTCGGCGATTAGCCAAAAAGACATCGTTATCCACCACCCTTATGAGAGCTTTGACGTTGTGCTGGCGTTTCTGCAGCAGGCAGCGCTGGATCCAGACGTCGTGGCGATCAAACAAACGCTGTATCGTGCCGGCAAGCAATCCGCCGTCATTCGCGCCTTGTGTGAAGCGGCCGAGGCCGGAAAATCGGTGACCGCGATTGTCGAGCTCAAGGCGCGGTTTGACGAAGAGCAAAATCTGCATTGGGCATCGCAGTTGGAAAATTCTGGCGTGCAAGTCGTGTACGGCTTCATCGATATGAAGACACACGCCAAAATCTCTCTGGTGGTCCGCCGCGAGGCCGATGGGTTCCGGACCTATTGCCACTTGGGCACCGGCAATTATCACCCGATCACCGCCAAAGTGTATACCGACATCAGCTTCTTCACCGCTGACCCACGCGTGGGCCACGATGCCGGACAGATTTTCAATTATATAACAGGCTATATTCCGCCAACCGAGTTGAAGCTGTTGACCATGAGCCCGCTGGGCTTGCGCGAAAAAATCATGTCGTTGATTGACGATGAAATTGCCCATGTCGCCGCAGGACGGCCCGGTGCCGTTTGGGCAAAGCTAAATTCTTTGGTCGATAAGGCCGTCATCGACAAGTTATATGAAGCGAGCGAGGCCGGCGTCGAAATCGACCTGGTGGTGCGCGGCATTTGCTGCTTGCGGCCGGGCGTTAAGGGCCTGTCGTCGCGGATCCGCGTGAAGTCCGTCGTCGGGCGCTTCCTTGAGCACAGCCGTATTTGGGCGATGGGCAATGGCGCAGATTTGCCGAACCCTAATGCCAAAGTCTTCATCTCTTCAGCAGATTGGATGTCGCGCAATTTCGACCGCCGTGTAGAATATATGCTGCCGATTGAGAACCCTACCGTGCATGACCAAATCCTTGATCAGGTTATGGTTGCAAACCTCCTCGACAACCAGCAAAGCTGGATGCTGCGTTCGGATGGACGTTATGAGAGGGTGAAAGCCGGAAGCATGCCATTTAATCTGCATCATTATTTTATGACCAATGCGTCGCTTTCAGGGCGCGGAGGCGCGCTCGCAGATGAGAAGAAGGTTCCAACGCTGAGCCTCGTCCGACAAAGATGAAGGCGGTGCGTCAGGCCGTCATAGATATTGGCTCAAATACCGTTCGGCTCGTTGTGTACGCGGGGCTACCACGTGCGCCCATGCCCATTTACAACGAAAAAAGTAGGATAAAGCTTGGGGCGTGCCTTTCTGGCGATGGTGAAATTGAAAAAGCGACGATGAAAAAGGCGCTGGCCGCACTCGCGCGGTTCGAAACGCTTGCCCGCGCGATGCAGGTGGACAGCATGCGCGTGGTCGCAACCGCCGCAACGCGGGAAGCCAAAAACGGGCATGAGTTAGTCGAAAAAGCAGCCGCGCTTGGTATTCGCGTTGATGTGCTTGATGGCGATGCCGAAGCAACGGCGGCCGGCTATGGCGTGCTGAGCGATAATCCCTTCGCCAATGGCTATGTTGGCGACCTTGGCGGCGGCAGTCTTGAACTTATTCGCATCGCCGATGGCAAATTGGGCGCGCGCGTATCGCTGCCGCTGGGCACATTGCGGCACGATATCCTAATGGGCAAATCGGCCAAGCAGGTCGCAGCAATGTTGCGCGATGATATTGCCAAGACAATGGGCAAGCGCGCCTTCCCGATTGAAACCGGCATGCCCTTTTACATGATTGGCGGTTCATGGCGTAGTTTTGCGCGGCTGCACATGCATGAAACCGGTTATCCGCTGACCATATTGTCCAATTATGAAATGTCGCCAGAGGCTCCAGACGTGCTCGCCCCGCTTACCCAAGACAGGGACGCCTTAACGCGGTCCAACGTGGTCGCAGCGGGCCGCATTTCCGAACTGCCGGGGGCGACCACATTGTTGGGTGGCATTGTCGGATTATTGAAGCCAAGCAAGCTCGTAACGAGCATCTATGGCCTGCGCGAGGGGTTGTTGTTTGAACAATTGACGCCCGCCGAACGCAAGCAAGACCCATTAATTGCCGCCGCACGTTTTGAAGGCGAGCGGCTTGGGCGCTTTCCCTTTCATGGCGATGCCCTTGCCGAATGGATTGCGCCAGTCTTTGCCCGGCAAAGCGCACATAATGCACGGCTGTGTCAGGCGGCGTGTTTGCTGTCCGACAGCGTGTGGAACGTGAATCCCGAATATCGCGCCGACCATGCGCTTGACCTGGCGCTCGACGGCAGTTGGCCAGGCGTCAGCGCCAGCGACCGCGCCGTCATTGCTGCGGCTTTATGGACGGTACATGCCGGAAAGCGCCCCCTTCCCGAAACGCTGATGGCATTGGCCAAACCAGAGGCGCTGGCCCAAGCGGTGATTTGGGGCCTCGCCATTCGCGTTGCCCACCGCCTTGATGGCGGCACCGGCGGCGCGCTTGACGACAGCCGTCTCGACGCAGATGGCGCGACGCTTCGCCTCTACCTCAGCGGCACGGCCGTCCGCTTGCAGTCCAATAGCGTCTCGCGCCGTTTGCAGGCGCTTGGCGAAGCGCTGGGCTGCGCGCAGACGGCGATCATGGACTGAACCAAGTTTGGCGGTGCGGGAGGAGGGTTTCCGTCTCCCCATCACGCTCTCACCCCATCGGGTACAGTATCTCTTTCGTCACCTTGTGCACTGCGGTCATCACTTCATCGCTCAGCTTCAGGTCAATCGCGGCGAAGATATCGTCCAGTTGGTCTTCCTTGCTCACGCCGACTATCGTCGATGCGACAAAGTTATGCTGTTTCGACCAAGCGGTCGCCAGCGTGACTGGTGACATGCCCGCTTCTTGCGCAATAGCGACAATCCGCATCGTGCTTTGAAGCGCGCGTGGTCCCGCAAAACGCTGCGCCATGTCGACTTGGCGCGTGCCTGACATTTCCAGATAGCGAGAAAAACGCGCGCCTTCGGGACGTGCGCCATCGAGATATTTGCCCGACAACACGCCACCACCCAAGGGCGAATAAGGCAGAAGGGAAATGCCCTCCTGACGGCAGACTTGCTTTAACTCGTCTTCAAACCGGCGGTTGTTGATCGAGAAATTATTCTGAATGCTCTCATAGCGCGCGACGCCAAGGCGCTCCGATGTCGCCAACGACTTCATCAGGCCGTAGCTTGTTTCGTTGGAGCAACCCAATACGCGCACCTTGCCCGACCGTACCAGTTCGTCGAGCACTTCCATCGTCTCATCATAAGCAAGGCCATGGTCGGGCCAATGCGTCTGGTAAAGGTCGATATAATCGGTCTGCAACCGGCGCAGGCTTTCTTCGACCGCGGTGATGATATTGTGGCGATCCAGCGTGGTCATGCCGCCGCGCTTGGGCGATTTGAACCATGTGTGGCTTGGCCCCGAAACCTTGGTTGCCATGATAATGGCATCGCGGTTCTTACCCTTCATCCAACGGCCAACAATATCCTCGGTCCGGCCAACCCATTTAATGTCCGGCGGGACGGGATAGCCTTCGGCTGTGTCGAAAAAATTGATGCCGGAATCAAGGCATCTGTCGAGAATGCGATGCGCCTCCGCCTCGTCGGTTTGCGACCCGAAGGTCATGGTGCCCATGCAGATGTCAGACACGTAAATGGCGCTTTTGCCTATGCGACGATGTTCCATAATTCTCTCCCTAGACGCTAGCTTATTATTGTCCGGCCGCACCAACGACCAAAAAAGCAAGCGCGGCCAGCAGCCCAGCCACGCGGTTTGAACGGAACTGGCCAAGCGCGTTGCTGCCATCAGATTTCAACGATGCGACCTGCATGCCCAAATGAAAGGCGACGGGAAGGAGCGCGACCAAAGCCTGCTTTTCGGGCCGGACACTCCAAATCGCCATGCCCCAGCCGAGCAGCGTCAAAATATAGAATGCCGCCACACCTGCTCGGACGTTGCCGCTAAGCCGCAAGGCGCTCGATTTAATCCCGACCAACGCATCGTCTTCGCGGTCCTGCATGGCATAGATGGTGTCATAGCCAACGACCCAGAATATCGTGCCGGCATAAAGCCAGAACATGGCAGCATTG
>NZ_JBIKPH010000116.1:0-7977 GCF_044357595.1 Sphingorhabdus sp.
ATTGCAAAATGATCGTCTGCAACAATCTGGCTAAATGGGCTGAAGCTTAAATGCATCCGCCCGCCATCTGCTTTCGTCCGTTTGCCCATCAGCGGTGCGGGCGCGGAGCCATCTTGTGTTTCCGAGGCCCAGCCATCCTTGTTCATTCGTTGCATCAGCAGGCGCAGGTGGCTGCTGTCGGCCGCGTCGTCAATATTACCGATTGGGCGGCCAGAAGCTGCGGCGCTTGCCTCCCATGCCTCTAACTTAGGTGTAAAGCTGGCGATCGCATCCGCTGGGCCAGAACTTGGTCCTGCGCCTACGGCGACGATCGATTCCGATGCGTGCATCGAGCAGAATTCCGGATGCGAAGGGACGCAATGATAGCATTCAAAGAAATTCTCCACGACCAGCTTCCAGTTTGCAGTCGTTGGATAGCTGCCTGCATGCGCAATGCGTGCTTCGGCGAAGCCATGATATTCGAGAATTGCCCCCATGTCGCCGAAGGTCGCATCAAAATCGACGGGCTCATCCTCGCTCATGTTGATGAAGATCAGGCCGTGGAACACGCGGATATGGCATGCGAACAAGCTGTTTTCCGCTTTGTCGAAATCTTCGGGCATAAGCCGCGCAGAAATCAGCCGCCCATCAAGACCGAAAGTCCATGCGTGATAGGGGCAGACCAAGCGCGGCGCATTGCCGCTTTCCGACTGACAAATGGTCGATCCACGATGGCGGCAGACGTTGAAGAAGGCCCGAACGCTATCTGCATTTTCGCGAATGACGATGATCTGTTCATTGCCAACACGAAACAGGAAATAATCACCCTTGTTCGGGATCCGAGACACATGGCCCGCAAGCAACCATTTCTGGCTAATGATTTCGTCGAAATCAGCCTTGAACACCGTTTCACTGGCGTAAAATTCCTGATCAAAGCTATACCCTACCTGCGTGTTTGCGGCGAGCCGTTGCATTGTGGCATTCGGTGTTTCGGTCGTCATATTTTGATCCGGGCGTTTGAGGGGTCGTATAATGGTTTGAGCGATGCAGTCACCGGATAGCGGATACCGGCAATCTCGATCTCATAGTCATCAGCGCCAATTGATCCTACCACGCCACCGTCAGCAGCGTCGACATAGCCAAGACCGCATGCACCGCCGAGGGTATGGGCGTACATGCCAGAACGGATGTATCCAGCAATCCGGTCGCCCTGCCAAATGGGTTCATTATGGTAAAGCATCGGTTCGGGTGACTTTAACAGAAACTGCACGAGGCGCTGCTTTAGGCCAGATTCTTTCTGTGCAACCAAAGCGTCATGGCCAATGAAGCCGCCGACCTTGTCCATCTTTACCGCAAAGCCCAAGCCAGCCTCCAGCGGCGTATCCTCGTCGGTGATATCATGGCCCCAATGGCGATAAGCCTTTTCCATGCGCAGCGCATTGAGCGCATGGTAGCCGCAATGCTGCAGGCCGAATGCCGCGCCCGCAGCGACTATCTCGTCATATACGCCGGTCATGAATTCGGTCGGGATATACAATTCCCAACCCAGTTCCCCGACATAAGTGATCCGCGATGCACGAACGACGGCATAGCCAAGCTCGATTTCTTGCGACGTGGCAAATGGAAATGCCTCGTGCGACAAATCATTGGGGCAAATCGACTGAAGCAATTCGCGAGAATTGGGTCCCATGATCGAAATAACACCCATGCCTGACGATACGTTGGTCAAGACCGCATGCGCGTCATCGGGGGTATGGCGTTTCAGCCAGTTAAAATCCTTAATCTCGGTCTCGGCCCCTGTGACGATCAAATAGGCGGTTTCCGACAAGCGCGTGACGGTCAAATCGGCTTCAATCCCGCCTTTTTCATTCAACCATTGGGTATAGACCAGCTTGCCCGGCGCAACATCAACGTCATTTGCGCAAACGCGGTTAAGAACAGCCATAGCATCACGGCCTTCAAGCCGGAATTTGGCGAATGAGCTTTGGTCAAACAAGCCAACAGCCTCCCGCACAGCCCTGCATTCGGCGGCGTTGGCTTCAAACCAGTTTTGGCGGCCATAGCTATATTCATATTTTGGAGCGCTACCGGCTTCGCCATACCAATTGGGTCGCTCCCAGCCATAAGCTTCCCCGTGACACGCGCCTGCCGCAACCAGCCGGTCGTGGATCGCAGAACGGCGGACGCCGCGCGCGGTTTCATATTGCTTAAACGGATAATGCGTTGCGTACAAAAGCCCGAGGCTCTCGGTGACGCGCTCCTGTAAATATTTCCGGTTAATCTGGAAAGGCATGTTGCGACGAATATCGACAGTCCACAAGTCTGCTGGCGGAATGCCATCGCGGATCCAGTCAGCCATAACCTTGCCCACGCCGCCCGCAGATTGCAGGCCAATGGAATTGAGGCCGGCCGCGACAAAGCAGCCTTTCAATTCAGCGCTCTCGCCAAGATGATAGCGCACGTCTGGCGTGAAGCTCTCGGGGCCGCAGAAGAATTTTTGAATCCCCGCCTTTTCAAGCGCCGGAACACGGCGCATCGCGTCGAGCAAAAGGGGTTCGAAATGTTCGAAGCTGCCTGCGATTTCGTCAAAACAGAAATCTTCCGAAATTCCGTCCATACCCCATGGTCGGGCATTAGGTTCAAATGCGCCCACAAGCAGTTTGCCCGCGTCATATTTATAATAGCCGCAATAATCATAATCGCGCAGCACGGGGAGCGTATTGTCGATCCCCTCGACCCCTTCAAACAGCACGTAATAATGTTCGCACGCGTGCAATGGCGCAGCCACGCCGACGCTGGCTGCTAAATCGCGCGTCCACATACCACCGCAGATCACGACATAGTCGGCGTCAATCGAACCTTCCGCAGTATCAACACCGGTCACACGGTCACCATTGTGACGGATTTTTGTGACCTTAGTGTTTTCAAAGATTTTTGCGCCACCTGTGCGCGCACCCTTGGCTAGCGCCTGCGTGATATCAACCGCATTGGCATAGCCATCGCTCGGGATGTGGATTCCGCCTACAACGTCATCGACATTGACGATATTCGCTAGGTCTTTGATTTCTTCCGGCGTCACGACATGAACCGGCAAGTCAAACACCTTGGCCATTGATGCGCTGCGCTTCAATTCCTCAAACCGCTCGAGGTTAGTTGCCATTGAGATGGAACCGCACTGGCGGTAGCCGGTGGCCTGGCCGGTCTCAGCCTCAAGCCCACGATACAGTTCACCCGTATATTTGGCGAGCTTAGTCATGTTGATGGACGGCCGCAGCTGCCCCACAAGCCCTGCCGCGTGCCATGTTGTTCCGCTGGTTAATTGCTTACGTTCCAACAGGACAACATCGTCCCAACCAATCTTGGTCAAATGATAGGCAATCGAGCAGCCAATGACCCCGCCACCGATGATGACGACTTTTGCTTTTTTGGGAAGTTCCGCCACGGTAATTAGACCTTCATCTTCGCGTTGTCGGCATCATAAGCCGGGTGCTCCAAAACCGTTCCAACACGGCGTTCGCCTTGAAGCATGATGTCAAAACTTGACCCCGGTGTCGCATTTTCAAGCGGCACACAGGCAAAGAAAAGGCTTTTGCCGACACGGTGGCCATAACCACCCGACGTCGTGAGGCCAATGCACTGGTCGCCGATCAAACATGGTTCAGCGCCGCGCACATCGACATTGGTTGCATCCACCTCGCCATAGACAATGCGGAAACGGTCAGGTGCGTCCAGCGTTGCCTGCTTACCGACGAAATCGTCCTTTTTGAAATTGATGAAGCGCGGCATGTCGGCTTCGATCATCGTAAGCTCGTTCGTAAGTTCCGAGCCCCACGCCTTGTAACCCTTTTCGACCCGCATCGTATTGGCGGCGTAAAGCCCATAATTGACGATGCCATATTCCTGCCCAGCGTCCCAAACGGCATTATACAATGCCGCAAGATCGCCCATCGCGGGATGCAGTTCCCATCCGAGCTCACCCGCATAAGAAACCCGAAGTGCGCGCATTTTTATGCCGGCAATCATGATCTCCTGACCACTGAGCCAGCGGAAACCTTCATTACCAAGGTCTGCATTCGTTAGTTTTGCCAACACATCGCGCGAGCGGGGGCCGTTCATCACCAAAACGCCAAGGTCCATCGTCAAATTGCGGATGGTCACATCCTCATGCGGCAATTTGCTTTGAATCAGCAAGTCCCAGTCGCGCTGTTCGGCGGCCGCAGCAGACAGACAATAAAAATGGTCATCGGCAAAGCGTGTGACCGTCATTTCACCGTAAATGCGACCCTGAACCGACAATGGATGGACCAAGCCGATGCCGCCCAATTTCTTTGGCATACGGTTTGCACAAATACGGTTGAGGAAGGCCTCCGCGTCGGGGCCACACACATCATATTTCGCAAAGCCGGAGAGATCGAGCACACCGACGCGTTCGGCAACAGCCTTCACCTCGGCGGCAACTGCTGCAAAGCTGTTGGTCCGGTTATAGCCGCCTTCTTCTTCAGCGCCGTCGAGTGCAAAATATTTGGGCCGCTCCCAACCATAGGTTTCGCCATAAACGGCACCGGCGGCCAACAACTGCTCGTACAGCGCGCTCGTTTTTTGTGGACGACCATCGGGTTCCTCTTCACCAGGAAGCCGCGTCGTAAACGTCATCCGGTAATCTAGGAAAACCTTATCACGGCTGTAGTTTTCGTCTGCATATGGGCCATAACGCCGCGGGTCGAATTCGGTCATATTGATGTCGGCATCACCGAACACCATCCATTGCGCCATATATTTGCCAGCGCCGCCACCTTGCGCAATACCAAAGCTGGTGCCGCAACAATGCCAGAAGTTTTTAAGGCCGACAGCTGGTCCTAACAACGGTCCGCCATCGGGTGTATGCGGGATAGCGCCATTTACGAAGCGCCGCAGGCCAACCTCACCAAATATAGGCATCCGCTCAATCGCGCGTTCGAGCCACGGGGCAATCCGTTCCAGATCTTCTGGAAACAGCTCGCTGGTGGAATCCCATTCGGGGTGCCCGCCGCGCGGAGCCCATGCCTCCGCCAAGCCGGTATTCTCATATACGCCGATCAGTCCGCTCTTTTGTTCCTGACGGAAATAGCCGGAAACATGCGGGCAGCGCATAACGGGGATTTCTTCTTCGCGGTCCTTGAACGCAGGAATGGGATCGGTAACGACATAATGATGCTCCATATTGGTCACCGGAATGTCGATGCCTGCCATTTGCGCGATTTGCCGCGCATAGCAGCCGGCTGCGTTTACCACGATTTCCGCGCGGATCGTGCCTTTTTCTGTCTCAACATCCCATTCGCCTGATGGCAGTTGCGTAAGGCCGGTCACGCGGTTTTTGCGCACGATCTTCGCGCCCATATTCTTTGCACCAATGGCAAGCGCATTGCAGATGCCCGATGGGTCAGCATGTCCGTCTTCCGTGGTCCGCGCGCCGGCGATGACACCATCAAGTGTCATGAACGGGTTGTGCCGGAGAATTTCCTCAGGCGGGATGATTTCCATTTCAAAGCCGATGATCTTCGAAAAGCCTTCAATATAGCGCATCCACGCGAGTTCGCGTTCGTTCGTCGCAAGACGGATACCGCCCGATTTATGCCAGCTTACATATTGCCCTGTAAGCCCCTCAAGCCGCGGGTAGAGCTCATTGCTATACGCGTGCATCTTGGCGAGATTATAGCTTCCGGTGATGTTTGGACATTGCCCGGCGGCGTGCCAGGTGGAGCCGGATGTGAGCTCGTCCTTTTCAATCAACAGACAGTCGGTCCAGCCAAGCTCTGCCAGATGATAGAGCAACGATGCCCCCATTATGCCACCACCAATAATAACAACCCGCGCCGATGTTTGCATGATAGCTGTGCTCCTTAAGGCTTTAAACCGATGGAACCTTAGGGCGGGTTTGAGGTCGGACACAAATGGGGAATATGACGGGACTGGTTAAAAAAATTTTTGAGTCCTAATTACTAGTGGATGTAAGGAACTCGGTGTAAATTCATATCATGAAAGTTCAGCTATGCGGGTTGCGTTGATTACAGGTGCGGCACAAGGCGTCGGTTTTGCGACGGCGAAGATGTTTGCTGACACGGGATATCATGTCGTCATGACCGATGTGCAGCCGCTTGATGCGCAAATCGCTATATTAGAAGAAGGCGGCGGGCGTGTCTCCGCGCTGTCCGGTGATATTTCGTCTGAGGCTTTTGTCATCGAATTGGCCAAAAAAATCGCACATGAGCACCAAGCAGCGGATGTGCTCGTCAATAATGCCGGCATCAGCATGATATCCCCCGCCGAAGACACCAGTATCGAACAATGGCAGCGAGTCATGAACGTTAACCTGACTGGCCCTTTTTTACTGTGCCGGGAAATTGGTAAGCAAATGCTTGCGCGTCAGCGCGGCAATATTGTCAACGTTGCCTCAATTGCGGGCCTTCATGGCGTGATCGACCGTTCAGCCTATAATGCATCCAAGCATGGGTTGGTCGGTTTGACCCGGACCCTTGCCGCAGAATGGGGCAGTCGCGGTGTCCGTGTAAACGCCGTATGCCCCGGTTGGATTAAAACCGAGATGGACGAAGCAGACCAAGGTTCAGGCGCGTATTCCGATTCCGATATCATCAACCGCGTCCCTATGGGCCGTTTTGCGAAACCGGAGGATGTTGCGCGGGCGATCGCATTTCTTGCGCATGAAGACAACTTCATCAACGGCGTGAGCTTACCCGTCGATGGTGGATGGATTGCCGATGCCAGCTGGGATGCCCTTCGTGTAAAAAAACGGTAAGGCTACTGCGCGGCCTTGCACCAATGAGCAGGTCATATTATGCAACTTTGGACCGTCACAGCATAGTCACAGTTATGATCTAAGCACGAGCCGTCTGAGATATTGTCTTAATAGCGAAGCGAAGCCCAATGACGACTATTTCCATCTCGTTTCCCAAGGTCGCTTCGCAAGCGTATCTCCTGTGCGCGATGCGCATATTGTGGATAGCGATGCCATTAGCAATATTATTGCCGCTTCACCTTCTTTGGCACCTTCTGAAACTACCTTCGCCTTGGGCTATGCTGTTCCTGCGCATTTGCGCACGCGCTCTGGGCGCGCGCGTCACAGTTTATGGCAACCCATTGCGCAGAGATGTATTTTTCGTCGCCAACCATATTTCATGGCACGACATTCCGATTTTAGCCGGGATCACTGGATCTGCTTTTGTGGCACAGGACGGCGTTCGGGATTGGCCAGTGATTGGCTGGCTCGCAAAGTTAAATCGCACGATTTTCATCAGCCGCTCTGAAAAGCAAAATGTCGCACAGCAAGTGGCTGAGCTGCGTGAAGCGATTGCAGAGAATTGGTCAGTCACGCTTTTTCCCGAAGGCACGACATCCGATGGCCGCGGATTATTGCCGTTTAAACAGTCGCTGTTTGCGACGCTTGCGCCCCCACCCAAACCGATGATGATTCAGCCTGTCTATTTGGATTTTGGCATTGACGGACCTGATATCGCTTGGTTGGGCGAGGAAACTGGCTGGGAAAGCGCCTGGCGCGCATTTACAAGACCCGGAAGCTACGACGTGGGCGTGCATTTCCTTGAACCATTTGATCCAGGCGCCCTTGCGGATCGCAAAATCGTGTGCGCACTTGCCCGTTCTCGAATTGCGGCGGCGTTGTCATCCAAGCTTGGATATAGCGTCACCTAAATTAACCAGTCGCTCTTAGCTATTGGCGCATAGTAAAATAATTCACCCAATTGGCCAAATTTTTCAATTGTAGCGGCGCGCCGACGGCGCTCTAACTTTTCCCAATTGGCGGACAACGCCTATCGGAAATAGACTGGGTGCAATCATGAAAATCGGATTTATCGGCCTTGGCAATGTCGGCGGAAAGCTTGCGGGTAGCTTGATACGCAATGGCCATGAAGTGACTGTCCGCGACCTAGATGATGCGCTTGTTGCAGAATATGTGGCGCGCGGTGCATCTTCGGCCGCCTCTCC
>NZ_JBIKPH010000203.1:0-2849 GCF_044357595.1 Sphingorhabdus sp.
TGCTGATTGATGCCGAAGATGTCATCGTGCATCTTTTCCGTCCCGAAGTCCGCAGCTTCTACAATCTGGAACGCATGTGGGCATTTGGTGACGCGCCCGAAGTCGCGTCGCAATAAGACCGGTCGCCTGCGCCGATGGCGATGCGCCTGCATATCATCGCGCGCGGCAAGATTGGCCGCTCCCCCGAATCGGAACTGGTCGATCGCTATCTGAAACGGATTAGCTGGCCAACACGGCACAGCGAACTGCCGGATCGCGGCGGAGAGCTTCCTGCGTCGGACAGCCCGCATAAAACCATCATGATGGATGAAAAGGGCGAGCAGCTTAGCTCGGTAGAATTTGCGCGCCTCCTTGAACGCTGGCGTGACGATGGTGTGCGCGAAGTACGTTTCCTGATTGGCGCAGCCGATGGCTTTGACGACACGGCCCGCGCCGGTGCGGACAGACTGATTGCCTTCGGCAAAGCGACATGGCCGCATTTAATGGCGCGCGCGATGCTCGCCGAACAATTGTTCCGCGCCACCTCCATCATTGCCAACCACCCTTATCATCGTGAAGGATAAAGCCATGCGGTTTTGGCTTACCCTCGCAACGTTGATTTTGGCGCCTCTGTCTATTGCAGGCGGGTTAATGGCGCAGGAAATTGTTTCAGACGATGCGCCGCAAAATGCGATGCGCGCTTTGCAGGATAGGGCGCTGACCGCCGAACGCCGCAGCGAATTGTTGCGGCAGGAGGCAAGCAACGCCCAAAGCACCGCAGACCGCTTTATTGCCCAACGCGCGGTGCTGTCGGCTGAAATTGACGCAGCAGAGGCGCAAATCGACACTGCGGCCGCGCGCGTGGGGATTATATCGCGCAGCCAGAAAGCACAGCGCGCGGATTATATCCACTTGCGCGCCATCATGGCGACGGTGCAGCCCGCAATAATGCGCAAGACCAGCGCATTGCGCCAGCAGATTGCCGCGCAAAGCGAACTGGAGGCGCAGGAGGTATCTGCGCTCAAATCTTTGCGTGACGCCCGAGGTCGCCTGACAAACCGTCACTCCGCCTTGGCCGCATGGGAAGGGGATATTTTGGGCAACAACGCCGTCCTGTCGGCCAATGCCGCCATCGCCTTTGAACAAGCGATTGCCCAAGGCGAGCGCGCCCGTGATATCGTCGGGCGGATCGACAATCAGCGTTTGAGTGCGACAAAGGCCGCTGAATTGGCGGCGCTCGATGGTCCCTTTATACGCCCCGGACACAGCGAACAGGGCCGTTCGCGCAGTAGCGCCTATATTCTTCCCGCCGCTGGGCAGGTTGTCGCCGGCTTTAGTGAACTCAACGTCAACGGCTATCGCGAGCGCGGCATTAGGCTGGCGGTCACACAAGCCGCACGCATCGTCGCGCCAGCAGGCGGAATTATCTCCTTTGCCGGGCGGTACCGCAGCTATAGCAATATCGTGATTATCGAACATGGCAAAGGGTGGAACAGCCTGATCACCAACCTCGATTCGGTGGAAGTCGCTAAAGGCCAGAAAATTGATCAAGGCGCCTTACTTGGGCGCGCCGGAAAAGATGGACCTGAAATTGGCGTTGAACTGCGCAAGAACGGTCGCGTGATGGACATCGCGGCCATGCTTGGTTGAGTTTAGCGCGCTTGGTCGAGGCAGGATATTGGTTGGTGATAACGTGCTTTCACCTTAGGTTCAGTCGCGATATAGCAGCAACAATCTGATGAAATGGAATTGGTCTATGAAGAACCGTTTGCTGCCCTCAACCCTTGCCATAATATTGGCGCTTGCGGTGCCTGCCACCGTTTTGGTCGCGCAAAACATCCAATGGCAACAACAGCAGGCGCAGCAGATTGAGGATCTGGACGAATTCCTCGCGGTGTATCGCAAGGTGAAATCCAGCTATGTCGACAAGGTTGACGACAAGCAGCTTATGGAAGGCGCCATTCAGGGGATGCTGGCCAGCCTTGATCCGCATAGTGGTTTCCTCGACCGAACCGACTTTAACTCGTTACGCACACAGATTGATGGCGAATATGGCGGCCTAGGTCTGACCGTCACGATGGAAGATGAAGCGGTAAAGGTTATCGCGCCGACGAAGGATACGCCTGCGGATAAAGCGGGCATTAAGTCGGGTGATTTCATCACACATTTGGATGGCAAGTTGATTGTCGGCGGTACGCTTGATGAAGCGGTAGAGGCGATGCGCGGCGCGCCGGGTACAACGATCAAGCTTTCGATATTCCGTCCTGGCCGTAATGCGCCGTTCGACCTAACCCTCACACGCGCCATCATCGACCTCAAGCCTGTGCGCTGGGAAGTGAAAGACCGCATTGGCGTCATTTCAGTTACCGGTTTTTCCGAACAGACCGGCGCTGACGTCGTCGCGGCGGTTGCGGGTATCAAGAAAACGCTTGGCGGCAACCCGCTGGGCTATATTGTCGATTTGCGGTCGAACCCCGGCGGTATCTTGGATGAGGCAGTGGCCGTGTCCGATGCCTTTTTGACAAAGGGCGAGATCGTATCCGAGCGTGGCCGCGACAAAAATGACATCAACCATTGGTGGGCAGAACGGGCGGTACCCGGTGATGTGACCAATGGCGCACCGATTATCGTTTTGGTTGATGCGGGTTCTGCATCGGCATCCGAAATCGTTGCCGGCGCGTTGCAGGACAACCACCGCGCGTTGGTCATGGGCGAACGCAGCTTTGGCAAGGGATCGGTGCAAAATGTCCTTCCCTTGACCCGCGACACTGGCTTGCGCCTCACGGTCGCGCGGTATCATTTGCCCTCGGGCCGATCGGTGCAGGAAGGCGGTATCAAGCCCGATATCCGCGTTCCGCAATTGACCGACC
>NZ_JBIKPH010000204.1:0-2836 GCF_044357595.1 Sphingorhabdus sp.
TTGGCATATCGGGATCATCAAGAACCGGTGTTGCCACAAGCGCGTTTTTATCGTCCATTTTCCAAAGCAAGCGGCAGACATAATCAGCGACGATATCGGTCTTCAACGTCCATGACGCATTGATATAACCAAAAACGCTGGCAAAATTGGGGATGTCGTTAAACATCACGCCCTTATAATTGAAGTGCTCACCAAAATTTATGGCTTTCCCGTCGACGCTGATGGCGGTTTTGCCCATCGTCACGAGGTTCAAGCCAGTGGCAGTAATGATGATGTCGGATCCAATGTGCTTGCCAGACTTTAACTGAATACCCGTTTTGGTGAAGTGGTCGATGTGATCTGTAACAACTTCAGCCTTGCCTTCGGTAATCGCAGTAAACATGTTGCTATCGGGAATGAGGCACAAGCGTTGTTCCCATGGACCGTATTTTGGCACAAAATGGGTGTCGACATCAACTGATGCAGGGAGCGCTTCCCGCGCCATGTTGACCAGTTTCTCACCCAGTTTCGCGGGATTGCGGCGCGCATACCAATAAGTGAAGCGCTGCATGTTTATGTTGCGCCACCGCGTGAGCGCGTAGGCCAGTTTCTCGGGCATAATCTTGCGCACGAATTTTGAAAATGGGTCGATGGCAGGACGCGAAACCATATATGTTGGCGAACGCTGAAGCATGGTCACCTGCGCGCCCTGTTCCGCCATAACAGGAACAATCGTAACCGCCGTCGCACCTGAACCAATGACGGTTACCTTCTTGCCCTTATAATCTAAATCCTTCGGCCAATGCTGCGGATGGATGATTTGGCCACCAAAGTCAGCTTCGCCTGCAAAGTCGGGCTTGTAGCCCTGGTCATAATCATAATAGCCAGCGCACATGAACAGGAAACGCGCGGCAAAGTGACGTTCCTTGCCACCATCAACGGCCTTCGCCGTCACATGCCAGCGGGCATCTGGGCTTGACCAATTGGCCGAGATAACTCGATGGCCAAAATGGATATGCTGCGAAATTCCATATTCGTCGGCGGTTTCATGGACATATTCGTGAATGGATGGACCATCCGCGATCGTCTTTTCATGCAACCATGGTTTGAAGCGATATCCCAAAGTGTGCATGTCGGAGTCAGACCGGATACCGGGGTAACGGAACAGATCCCACGTACCACCCATATCGGCGCGCTGCTCAACAATGGCGTAACTCTTGTTCGGGCATTGCATTGTGAGGTGCGCCGCAGCACCGATGCCGGACAATCCAGCTCCTACGATCAAAACATCTATAGTCGTCTCAGCCTGCGCCATATGCCTCTCCAATTTATGAGAAAATCTTACTGACATCGTTGCAAATTGCAACCGGCTTTCGCGTGATGCGAAATGCCGCTACGGCAGTGGGAGGCCAATAAGGAATTGTGCATCATGAGCGACGCAAATGACGAAGATTATGTCTATGACGAGGCATCTGGGGAATGGATAAGCGTCGCCGCTGCCAAGACAGCAACTGAGGCAGACGGTGCCGTTGAAGTACGCGACGCGGTTGGGAATCTGCTCGTGGATGGCGACCAAGTAACCTTGATTAAGGATTTAACCGTGAAGGGCGCTGGACAAACTCTAAAACGTGGAACGCTGATCAAGTCCATCCGCTTGACGGGCGATGCGCAGGAGATCGATTGCCGTTTCGACGGTATAAAGGGCCTAGTGCTGCGCGCCGAGTTCGTGCGGAAACGATAATGATCCGCTCCAGCCTCCGCGTAATTCTCGCCTTGTTCTACCTAGTGGCAGGGATCCTGCACCTCTTGTCGCCGGGCGGATTTTTAGCCATTACGCCGCACTGGGTGCCCTTCCCGGAGATTATGGTCGCATTCACTGGCGTTGCCGAAATCGCAGGAGCCGTTGGTCTAATGATCCCGCAGACGCGCAAATGGGCCGCAATTGGCCTTGCCCTTTATGCCTTGTGCGTATGGCCAGCCAACTTCAACCATGCGCTCAACGGCATCGCGTTTGACGGAAATACGCTGAGTTGGTGGTATCATGGTCCGCGACTGGCATTTCAGCCCGTTCTGATCTGGCTCGCTTTTTGGGTCGGGCACATCACCAACTGGCCATTTGGGAAGTCGCGTTAACCATTCACGCCTTCTTCTGTTTTCCTGCATGCTGACCTGCGGTTCATAGTAGCCATTTCCCCTTTGCGGGCAATTCTCGTTTTATCCGCAATGTGGATGACAGGCGCCGCACGAAATTAGCGCATGCCCTTCTTGAAAACTGGATGCCGCATCCCCAGTTCTCGTTAGCGGGCCGGGCCCCTCTGGTCGTCATGTGACGGCGATGTCGGACCGCTTATATGACAACAAGAGGAGACTCGATATGAACGCAGCCGTTGGAATGCCGTGCCCTGTATGCAAGGTACCGCTGGTGATGAGCGATCGCCAAGGTGTAGAAATTGATTATTGCCCGCAATGTCGTGGCGTTTGGCTTGATCGTGGGGAGCTCGACAAAGTTATCGAGCGCAGCGCTGCTGCAGAAATGCCTCCGCAACCCGCCCCTGCCCCGCAAGCAGCACCGCCACCCCAAGGTGGGTTCCCACCGCAAGGCTATGGTCAGCAACACCAAGGCTATGGGCATGGCTACCCTTATAAAAAGCGCAGAAAGTCGTTTCTTGAAGAGCTGTTCGACTAAACGTCGGCGCGTGACACAAAAAAGGGCCGCCTTTCGGCAGCCCTTTTTTTAACATTTCGGCTGATTAATCAGCTGAAGACAGGTTAATGGCCGAAGCCTTACCGTTGCGGCCGATTTCGACTTCGAAATTCACGCGCTGTTCTTTATCAAGCGAATGCATGCCGGCTGCCT
>NZ_JBIKPH010000023.1:0-22961 GCF_044357595.1 Sphingorhabdus sp.
TTATTTGCGTAGTTGCAACGGAAAGCACTCGGGAAATCCGACATGATGGTTATCTGCTCAAAACCTATGGGACTGAAGTTCAGGCAATCCCAGATGAGTTCCGATTCCCGGTCAGCGTTCAGTTCGTCTGTCGAAGGCTCGGCATGCGGCGAGAAACAACGCGACGAAAACTCGAAGACCTAGTAAATAGAGGTTTTCTAAATAAAGTTAAGGGCGGATACGCGCTACCAGCCCAAACGGACGCTGCTGACTATACACTGGAGTTGAGGGACTTTCTGGTATCAAAAATCTGCAATCTCCGAACTTATATGGAAAAAATACCAGTCTAATTGCGCTATTGGTGGATCCGGAGCAACTGAATATCGATGCCCAAATTGGGCAAATTGGATTGTTGTAAAACACCCTGCTTTATATTCACCCGCCACGACTCCGGGATGTGGGAGCGAACCTAGTGGCAGATATAGAACTAAAGGAAGCAACCGTTGCCTTGCTGGCCGTCGGGCAACGCCTTCAGACTGCCAGAAAAAGACATAAAATGTCGGTTGCTAAGTTGTCCGCGAGGACTGCTATTTCGGTACGATTTATTGAGTATATCGAAGCAGGCCAGTTCGGCAGAATTCCGGGCCGAACATATGTACTGGGTTTCACGCTATCAATCTGTCGGGAGTTGGATTTAGGCCCCGAAGAGTTGCTTCAGGTGATCAAATCCGAGATGTACGACGGTATCGGTGCCTCGCTGGAGACAGACACCACCCCCGCGAACCGGGGCAACCCAATCACAAGAGCCGTGCGTTTCATAAAATCCATTTTTTGACCCGGTGTGGACCTGTCTCGCTGCGCCTCACGCGGCGGCAGCGATGGCAGATACTTTTGTCGAACCTGATCTGACCTCAAGGCGACCCAACGGACGACAAATTACCCCAAATATTTCAACGTCTTTCGTGCAAAATCACTCCACTGTAACGGACTTTGCAAGATTGCGGGGTTGGTCAACATCCGTGCCCTTGGCGCACGCCACATGATAAGCAAGCAACTGGACGGGCACGGCATAGACCAGGGGCGCAATAAGCGGATGGACGGTCGGCATTTCGATGGTGGCGAGGCAGCCTTCGCCTGCTTCGGCAATCCCTTCAGCGTCGGAAATCAACACAACCTTGCCGCCCCGCGCCATAACTTCTTGCATGTTGCTAACGGTTTTTTCGAACAACGGTCCACTTGGCGCGAGAACGATGACGGGCACCGCTTCGTCGATCAAAGCGATTGGTCCATGCTTCATTTCGCCTGAGGCATAGCCCTCGGCGTGAATGTAGCTGATTTCCTTCAGCTTCAACGCGCCTTCCATCGCCAGCGGATAGTCCGGGCCACGACCAAGATAGAGCACGTCGCGCGCGGGCGCGATCAAGTGTGCTATAGCGGCAATGTCATCATCATGCGCCAAAGCGGCATTGAGCGCGGCTGGCGCCTCAATAAGATGCCGGACGATTGCGCGCTCTTCCTCGGCGCTCAACTTGCCTTTAACGAGCGCCAGATGTGCTGACAGCGCGGCGAGAACCGCAAGTTGGCAGGTAAACGCTTTGGTCGACGCAACACCGATTTCGGGGCCGGCATGCGTGGGCAGCAAAAGGTCCGCTTCGCGCGCCATGCTCGATGTCGGCACGTTGACGACAACCGCGATAGTCTGGCCATTTTCCTTGCAGTGGCGCAAGGCCGCCAGCGTATCGGCGGTCTCGCCCGATTGGGATATGAACAGCGCAAGGCCGCCTTCCTCCAACACGGGGGCGCGATAACGGAATTCCGAAGCGACATCGATATCGACGGGCACGCGGGCGAAGGTTTCGAACCAGTATTTTGCGACCATGCCGGCATAATAGCTGGTTCCGCAGGCAACTATCGTGATGCGCTTTACGCCCGCCAAGTCGAAATCCATCTGCGGCAAGGCAACTGTCTGTTCCAATGGGCGAATGTAGCTAGAGAGCGTTTGCGCGACCACAGTGGGCTGCTCAAAAATCTCTTTCTGCATGTAATGGCGGTAATTGCCCTTTTCGATTTGCGCGGCGGACACACCCGAGGTGGTGACTTCGCGTTCTACCGGATGGTTGCTCTTGTCGAAAATTTGTGCGCCGTCGCGTGCGACAATCACCCAGTCACCTTCCTCCAGATAAGCGATTTTTTGCGTCAGTGGCGCAAGGGCAAGTGCGTCCGAACCCAAATAGGTTTCGCCATCGCCATAGCCGACGACCAGCGGGCTGCCGAGCCGCGCGCCAATCAGGAAATCGGGAAATTGGCGAAACGCAATCGCCAGCGCAAAGGCTCCGCGCAAACGCGGAAGCACAGCCTTCACCGCATCGGCGGGCGAATGGCCAGCCTCGACCTGCTCAGACACCAGATGCGCCACAACTTCGGTATCGGTTTCGCTTTCGAACGTCCGCCCGCGCGCCGTCAATTCGTCGCGGAGCTGCTTGAAATTCTCGATAATGCCATTGTGGACCAAGGCCACTTCGCCCGTCGCATGCGGATGCGCGTTGCTTGTGGTTGGCACGCCATGTGTGGCCCAACGGGTATGTGCGATGCCTATATAACCACCAGCGTCATCGGTCTTGAGCACGTTGACGAGATTGGCCAACTTGCCCTCCGCGCGGCGGCGGACGAGTTGGCCGTCAAACACGGTGCAGACACCGGCACTGTCATAGCCCCGATACTCCATCCGCTTCAGTCCATCGACCAGCCGGTCCGACACAGGTGATTTGCCAACAATTCCAATAATGCCACACATTTATTTTGTTTCCCAATCTGCTTTGTAGGGGACCCTAATACCCGGCATCTCGGGCGGAAAATCCTTCGTATTTCGTGTAACGAGTATGCGCCCTGACACCTGCGCCGAGGCAAGGATCACGGCGTCCGGTGATTTTAATGACTTGCGCTGGTGCCGCAACGCAGCGGCGCGCCGTGCAATTTCCTCGTCGATTTCACTCATTGCAAAGAGGCGCAAAAACTGTTCCGTTTCGGTCGCTGCATTATCGGGAACGCCCGACATAACCTCTATCCACGTCATCCGGCTAATCCATGCTCGAGTGACATTGCGCACCTCCGTCCATGCCGCTGGCCGATTGTGCAGCATGTCGATCACGATATTGGTATCGAAAAAGCGCTCACTCACGCCGCGCTGCGTTTCTTTTTGAGAGGCGCAATTTCGCCAATGTCGGGCCACTCGGCGCGTAACTCGCGTTCGTATTCGAGACCATCTACAGTTGAACCATGCCGTTCCCAAAGGCCGAAATATTTTTCGAAACCTTCCTTACGACTTTCTTCGAGATAATTGGACACTGCCTCGCGCAACACAGCAGCGCGCGACTTACCCTCGCGCTTGGCGATTTCATCGAGCTTGCGAACATCGTCCACAGGAACATCTACAAGGAATCTACTCATGATGATATTGTGATATCATATCATGATATCATGTCAATCCTGATCGAGGGCCTTTTTGTCGGCCTTCTTCTTCCGCATTGCGTCATGAAAGCGGTCCGCCCAGCCGGGCTTTACCAATTGTTCGGCGCGGACCATGCGGAGTTCGCCGTCGGCTACGTCGCGGGATACCGCGCTGCCTGCCGCCACAATCGCATCGCGGCCAACCTTCACAGGTGCGATCAAGGCTGAATTGCTGCCGATGAAGGCACCTTCGCCGATCACGGTCTGATATTTGAAATAGCCGTCATAATTGCAGGTGATGGTGCCAGCGCCGATGTTAGCGCCGGCACCTATGGTTGCATCGCCCAGATAGGTGAGATGGTTCGCTTTCGCGCCTTTACCCAGATGCGCTTTCTTGGTTTCGACGAAATTGCCGATCTTGGCTTTTTCTTCCAACACGGTTCCGGGCCGCAGCCGCGCAAAGGGGCCGATTTCGCATCCACTGCCAATTATCGCGCCTTCAATATGGCTGTTTGCGCGGATTTTTACATTGTCGGATATGCCGACGCCGGGGCCAAAAAAGACATTAGGTTCAATCAGGACATCGCGGCCAAGCTGCGTATCCCACGCAAACCAGACCGTTTCCGGCGCAATTAAAGTTGCGCCATCATCCATTGCCTGCACCCGGCGGCGCTGCTGCCAAGCCTGTTCCATCTCCGCCAATTGCGCCCGACTATTGATGCCCGCCACGTTGAAGGGTTCGGTTGTGATAGCCACGCAAATCCCACCGTCTTCGCTAGCTATGTTGACGATATCGGTGAGATAATACTCCTTCTGCGCATTGTCGTCGGTGACGCGATTCAGAAGCGGGAACAGGTCGCGCGCTTTGACCGCCATCAGGCCGGAATTGGACAGTTTCACCGCTTTTTCCTCCTCGGTTGCGTCCTTTTGCTCGACCATCTTAATGATGCGGCCATCCTCGACAATTACGCGGCCATAGCCCGTTGGATCTTCTGGTTCGAAAGCCAACACGACCACCGCCGGCGCATCAGGCGCGTTAAGCCGCGCGACCATCGCCTGCATTATTGCTGTCGGCACGAAAGGGACGTCGCCATAGAGAATGAGGATATCGCCTACAAAGCCCTCCAGAGCCCCCTGTGCCTGCTGTACGGCATGCCCAGTACCAAATTGCGGTTCTTGCAGTGCAAGCTCTGCTGAGCCCGCCAGAGCGGCCTCCAGTTGCTCCTTGCCGCTGCCGACAACCACAACCTTCTTGGTCGGGCGCAAGGCATCGACCGAAGCCATCAGGTGCATCAGCATTGGCCGGCAAGCGATGGGGTGCAGCACCTTGTGTAGGTCGGATTTCATGCGCGTGCCTTTGCCCGCGGCGAGGATGATGGCGGCTAATTCGGTCATGAGCATCTCCATGCCAGCAAATTGTTGCGGTTTCCAGAACTTGCAGCCAAGAGCATTGTAATTATTCCCGTTCGTGTTGATCCCGGTCGAGACAGGATGGAAAACACATGCAATTTTAGTGTCCCGCTTTCGCTCGACACAACCAGATTATTGGGGAGTTTGGATTTGGATTTTCCTTTCGACATCATCGGCTTTGACCTCGATGGCACCTTGGTCGACACCAGCGGCGATTTAACGGCTGCAGTCAACCATGTGCTGGGCAGCGTTGGTAGACCCCTGCTCGCCGCCGATACCGTAAAGCAGCATATTGGCGGCGGGGCAAAGTTGATGCTGCAACAGGGGCTTGAGGCAACCGGCGGCATCCCCGATAATGATTTCAAACCGCTGTATCGCCAGATGCTTGCTTACTACGAAGCGAACGTCTCGGAACACAGCCGTCCGTTTGACGGCGCGCTGGCGTTGTTGGATGCGCTCGACAATATGGGTGTGCGTTACGCCGTCGTGACCAACAAATTTGAAAGCCTTGCGGTCAAGTTGCTTACTGACCTGAACCTCGCCCACCGCATGGGATGCATTTTGGGCGCGGATACTTTGGGTAAAGAAAATGCCAAGCCGTCCGGCGCACCAATCTTTGAAATGATTAAGCGCTGTGGCGGCGGACGCGCTGCTTATGTCGGTGACTCAATCTATGATGTCATGGCGGCGAAGAATGCCAGCGTGCCAAGCGTGGCGGTCAGCTATGGTTTTTTGCATGGTCCGGTTGAGGACATGGGGGCAGACGCAATTATTGACCATTTTGACGAGCTTTTGGGATGCCTTAGACAATTGGGATCGAATTAGTGCACGCAATGGCCTAGAGGAAGCTGCGTTTATGTGCCTCGTCCCCATGCAGATCCGCCGTGGAAGGCCGCATTATTCCATTGGCGTTGCTTGCATGTCAAAGCTGAGTCTATATGCGGGGCAACCAAGCTAGGAATGCCTAAAACAGGTTTTCGGCATCTCGGGCGGAATTGAAGCAGGCAGAAACAGTGAACAGTTGGTTATCTCCTCGCATTCTTATTGCTTTTGCTTTTGCATTTGTCGGAGCTGTCTTTGCTGGCCAAATGGGTGGTCCGGCAGAACGCATCCTCGTTGTTTTTGTCTCGATGCTCATCGCATTGTTTGTTGCGGCGAACCCCGATGATCATGATGATATGCCCTCAGACGTCCTAAACGCCTCTGCTGACAATACGCAGCAGATGCCGGCGCTTAGCTCGCACCCGCAGTTGCAATCGTTCATTGATGCCTCCGCTGATGCTATATTGTTGGTCGAAAACGCGCGGGTCACGGCCGCCAACCAAGTTGCACTGCGTCTCTTGGGCGGCAATATCGTCGGTCAGAATGTGCGTATGGCCTTTCGACATGCCGGGGCCATTGAACGGTTATCGGATCCTAATGCAAATCATAGCGGACACCCGATCCGGTTGGCCGGAATCGGCCAGAAGAACCAGCTATGGGATATGCGCATTCATACGATGGGGCCCTCTCAAAAAATCGTGTTTCTCGCTGATCGCAGCGGGACGCAGGCGGCTGAAAAAATGCGCGTCGATTTTGTAGCCAATGCCAGCCACGAACTACTGACCCCATTGGCTGCGATCAAGGGCTTTATCGAAACGCTGGATGACCCGGCCGCAGGTGACGATGCGGCAACGCGCAGTCGATTTTTGGGTATCATGGCCACGGAAACCAACCGGATGCAGGCGCTGGTGCGCGACCTAATGTCGCTTAGCCGGATTGAGGCCGAGAAATATGATCCACCCCAAACGCCCGTCGACTTCGCAAGCATCATCATAGAAACTGTTGACCATCTGCGTAACAGCCAAAAGGATCGCGGCGCGGATATCGCAGTCGATGTCACCTCTGATTTGCCTCCAGTCATGGGGGATGCGGGGCAGTTGCGCCAATTGGCGAGTAACATACTGAACAATTCGATGAAGTACGGCTACGCGGGAACGCCGGTCTCGGTCTCCCTAACGCCTTCCAAATCGGGTGCGATGATTCATTTCACTGTAACGGATGTCGGCGACGGTATCGCGCCAGAACATTTGCCGCGTCTAACGGAGCGGTTCTATCGCGTCGATTCAGGACGGAGTCGGTTGGTAGGGGGAACTGGACTTGGCCTAAGTCTGGTCAAACATATTGTCGACCGCCACCGCGGGCATCTGGAAATTCGCAGCATATTGGGCAAGGGAACTACAGTGTCGATTTTGTTACCCGTTGCGCACAGTTGATCGTAACATTATCGTAATACAAGAGTCATGTATCATCCATGGGGTCGGCCTATATGCTGCCTCAAATATAGTTCGAAACGCAAAAATCCATTACGAGGACTGCAATATGATGAAGAAAATTTCGCTCATAGCCATAAGCGCGCTCGCGCTTTCGGCATGTAATGACCAAGCCAGCACTGGTGGAGCCGCCGGCGGGTCGCGTCAGGAAATCCGCATCGTCGGATCCTCTACTGTATTTCCTTTTGCAAAGGCCGCTTCCGAAGCATTTGCAAAAGCAGATGCGTCGCGCAAATCGCCTGTTCTTGAATCCAACGGAACCGGCGGCGGCATTGAACAATTCTGCAAAGGTGTCGGCGCAGAAAGCCCGGACATCGCCAACGCATCGCGTCGTATGAAAAAAAGCGAATTTGAAAATTGCCAGAAAAATGGCGTTAAGGACATCATAGAAATTCAGGTCGGGATTGACGGCCTTGCGCTGGCAGAATCGAACCAAGGCGCCAAGTTCGCGCTTACAACAGCCGACGTGTATAAAGCGCTTGCCGCCAATCCGTTTGGGAAGCCGCAGACCGCAAAGCTGTGGTCCGACGTCAACCCTGCGCTGCCAAAACTGCCGATTTCGGCCTATGGCCCGCCCACGACATCGGGCACGCGCGATTCCTTTCATGAATTGATCATGGAAGCCGGTTGCAAGACCGACGCAGCGATGAAGGCTTTGAAAGAAACTAACGAAGACAAATATAAAGTAATCTGCACCGAAGTGCGCAGCGATGGCGCATTCAAGGAACAGGGCGAAAACGATAACCTGATCGTACAGAAGCTGTCCTCCAACCCTGATATGATCGGCATTTTCGGTTATAGTTATATGGAAGAAAATGCATCCAAGGTGCACGGCATTCAGATGAATGGCGTAAGCCCAACGATCGCAACGATCTCGGATGGTAGCTACCCTGGCGCGCGCAAGATGTTCATCTATGTGAAAAAGGCGCACATCGACAAAATCCCGGGCATTAAGGATTTCGTGCTTGAATTCCTCAAGGGTGGTGTTGTCGGCGGATATCTGACAAAATTGGGAATGATTGCATCCGGCGATGCAGACTATAAGGCCGCAACCGAAGCTGCAAACAGCCTCACCGTCATGACAGGCACTGATTTGAAATAAATCTGCAACAATGATGGCGTCTATGGGGCTGGATCGAATCTCCGTTTGATCCAGGCCCACGCTGTTTTTTGGGTTTTATGACGGCTAGTGGATTATTCGGTCCAGGAGGGCATGGTTAAGTTTATGACTGGAACGGCATTGCTCTTCCTCGTCCTTGGTCTCGGCCTTGTCGGTTGGATGTCGGGTCATGCGCGCGCTGCCGCATTTGTGCGCAGCGCAAAGGGTGGCCCACGTGGCACCGTAAACAGCCTGCCCTATTATCACGGTTGGTTTGTCGCGATTTGTGCGATCGCCCCGGCTCTTGCCTTTATGTTCGTCTGGCAGTCGATTTCACCGTCACTGGTTACCAACATGGTGCTGTCAGCGCCTGCTGCTGCAGACCTACCGCAAGATACTTTCGCGCGTGCTGCCATCCTGTCGGAAGCGCGGGCTATCGCACAAGGGTTTCAGACCACCGCGTTTCAGGAAGGGAGCGAAAAGCTTGTTTCCTTGTACAGAAACGCACTGTCTTATTACCAATGGATTGGCGTTGCTGCGACGCTCTCCCTGCTATTTGCAGGTGGCGCTTTTGCCTTTACACGCATCAAGCCAGATTTCCGCGCACGCGGCAAAGTAGAACGCGTCGTCATGTTCGGTTTGCTGGTTGCATCACTGATTGCAATCCTTACGACGCTCGGCATTTTCGCATCGTTAATCTTTGAATCCTGGCGCTTCTTCTCGATGGTTTCGCCGTTTGAATTCCTGTTTGGAACCGACTGGAATCCGAAATCGACAGTTACGCCGGGTGCCTATAATGGCTATGGAGCCATCCCCTTATTCTGGGGCACGATTTTTATCGGCGCGATTATCGCGATGATAGTCGCCATTCCGTTGGGGTTGATGAGCGCCATTTTCCTCACGCAATATGCATCTGCAAACGTCCGCAAATGGATGAAGCCCATTCTCGAAATCCTCGCCGGCGTTCCTACGGTGGTATATGGATATTTCGCAGCCTTAACCGTAGCCCCAGCCATTCGTGACTTTGCGGTCATGCTCGGCGTCAGCAACGCAGCATCGGATAATGCTTTGGCAGCGGGGATTGTCATGGGCGTCATGATCATTCCTTTGGTATCTTCCATGTCCGACGACAGCATTGCCGCTGTCCCCAACGCAATGCGCGACGGCAGTCTCGCCATGGGCGCGACAAAAAGTGAGACGATCAAGCAGGTGCTTTTACCAGCCGCATTGCCAGGTGTTGTGGGCGGGGTATTGTTGGCAGTAAGCCGGGCCATTGGCGAGACCATGATCGTCGTCATGGCGGCTGGCTACACCGCCAATCTTACCGCTAATCCTTTTGATACAATTTCTACCGTCACCGTTCAGATTGTCGCACTTTTAACGGGTGATCAGGATTTCGCTAGCCCGCACACCCTTGCTGCGTTTGCACTGGGGCTCGCTCTGTTCGTGACCACATTCTTCCTGAATTATGTGGCGCTGCGGGTCGTGAAAAAATATCGGGAAGCTTATGAATAACGTGGTTATCGCCCCTACTCCGACCGACTGGAACGGGAATGTGATGCAAAGGCGCATCGCAAGTCGCTATGCTGCGGAGCGGCGTTTCAAAGCGATGGGCTTCTTCTCCGTTGCCTTGTCCACATTATTCCTCGCTTTTTTATTGTTCACGATGCTTGGTCAGGGTCTGCGCGGTTTTCAGCGGACCGAGGTTGCGGTGGAGTTTGATTTCCCAACGCTTACCGCTGGTACGACCGCAGCTTCGATCATGGGTCCAAATGCAGATGCTGCGCTGAACTCGATGGATATTCCAGGACAGGTTGAGCTTGCCGTCGGGCAACAATATGCAGGCCTTGAAGACGGCCTGCTGACATCGGCGGCAGCAGCCAATGTTCGGCAGATGCTTGCCGATAACCCAGATCTCATAACGTCGAAGCAGACATTATGGCTTCCGGCAGATACGCGGCTTGACGTCGCCTTCAAGCGCAGCGGCGAACCAGCAGCAGAAAAAACCGTCGCAGCGCTCTCACAAAAAGACGCGCTGCGCACCGGCTTTAACTGGACATTCCTTACCGGTGCTGATGCAACTGACCCATCATCTGTCGGTATCTGGGCGGCATTTAAGGGGTCGCTGATGACAATGGCGATCACCCTATTGCTCGCATTTCCCATCGGCGTGCTATCGGCGCTCTACTTGGAAGAATATGCATCGAAGAACCGGTTAACCGACATAATCGAAGTATCGATCAACAACCTGGCAGCGGTCCCATCAATCATCTTCGGACTGCTTGGTCTGGCCGTGTTCCTGACCATGTTCGGTATGCCCCGATCCTCTGCCTTGGTTGGCGGCCTTACTCTTGCGCTGATGACGATGCCGGTGATCGTTATCGCCGGCCGCAACGCAGTAAAATCTGTCCCACCATCTATTCGTGAAGCTGCCTTGGGTATCGGCGCCTCGCCCGTGCAAGTCGTGTTCCACCATGTCCTACCACTTGCGCTCCCGGGCATATTGACGGGAACCATCATCGGTATGGCCCGTGCCTTGGGCGAAACTGCGCCTTTGCTGATGATTGGGATGCGCGCCTTTATTCCTGCCGCGCCTCAAGGTTTTTCTGACGCCGCGACGGCCTTGCCGGTTCAGATTTATTTGTGGTCGGATGAGGTGAACCAAGGCTTTGTCGAAAAAACGAGTGCGGCAATCATTGTTTTGCTCATATTCTTATTGGGTATGAATGCGCTGGCCATTTATCTTCGCAACCGTTTTGAAACGCGTTGGTGACCTATGAACATGAAGGATGTTAATGTGGGTGCAACCCCTGGAAACTCGAAAATATCCACGCGCAACGTGAATGTTTTTTATGGCGATAAACAGGCAATCAACGACGTCTCAATTGACGTTGATCGCGAGAATGTGACTGCCTTTATCGGCCCATCTGGCTGTGGAAAGTCAACATTTCTACGTTCCTTGAACCGCATGAATGATACGGTCGCAGGCGCACGTGTGGAGGGCCAAATCCTGCTCGACGGGCAGGATATTTATGCTTCGGCCATGGATGTTGTTCAGCTGCGCGCGCGCGTTGGCATGGTGTTTCAGAAACCGAACCCCTTCCCAAAGTCGATTTACGACAATGTCGCATATGGCCCGCGGATTCATGGGCTGGCGAGCGGAAAAGCGGAGTTGGACCAAATTGTCGAAAAGTCTCTTACACGGGCGGGTTTGTGGGCTGAAGTGAAAGACCGTTTAAGCGAAAGCGGCACGGCACTGTCGGGCGGTCAGCAACAACGTTTGTGCATTGCGCGTGCCATCGCCGTTGATCCTGAAGTTATCTTGATGGACGAGCCTTGCTCTGCCCTTGATCCGATCGCGACCGCTCGAATAGAGGAACTCATTCACGACCTACGCGGGAAATATGCTATCATCATCGTTACGCATAATATGCAGCAGGCAGCGCGCGTGTCGCAACGAACAGCATTCTTCCATTTGGGCCATTTGATTGAATTTGGCGAAACTTCCGAAATTTTTACCAATCCGCGCCAAGACCGCACAAAGGACTATATTACAGGCCGCTACGGTTAGAAAGATTGCTACATGAGCACAGGAACAAAGCATACAATCAGCGCGTTTGACGATGACATGGACGAAATCCGTGGGCTCATTGCCGAAATGGGTGCGCGGGCGGAAGCAGCGGTCATTGCTGCCATGAAGGCGCTACGCCAGCATGACATAGAAGCCGCCGCCACCATTCGCGCCGAAGACAAAATTATCGATGCCCTAGAAACCGACGTAGAACGGCTCGTGGTGCGCACAATCGCCCTGCGCGCGCCGATGGCCGATGATTTGCGCGAACTAATCGCGGCGCTCAAAATGTCGGCAGTTATTGAACGCATTGGCGATTATGCAAAAAATATTGCCAAGCGTGTTCCACAAATGAGCGGCAAGATCCCCTCATCTGCCCTGGAGCAATTAGGCCGCATGGGTGAAATCGTTGTTGAGATGATCCGGACCGCGATGGACGCCTATGCGAAGCGCGACGTGGATCTGGCCCGCGCGGTGACGGTACGCGATGAAGTTGTTGACCAACTCAACAAGGATTTGTTCGTCGACTTCGTAGCCTATGTCGTCAAAAATCCGGAAAACGCAACGGAGGTAGCCCACCTGCTGTTCACAGCCAAGAATCTGGAGCGGATTGGCGATCACACAACCAATGTGGCGCAGATGATTTATTTTACCGAAACAGGTGAAAACCTACCCGACGCTTAAAGCGGAGAGACTTATGCCCAAAGCGCAATTGCTATTAGTAGAAGACGACAGTGCGCTTGCCGAGTTGGTTCGCTGGCATTTTGAACGTGAGGAGTTTGACGTTCAACACACGGGGGACGGCGAAGAAGCGTTGTTGATGGCAAAGGAGCGTACGCCTGACCTCGTATTGCTCGACTGGATGCTTGAAAATCTGTCAGGCATCGAGGTTTGTCGTCAGCTCCGCAAATCCGACAATACGGCCAATGTGCCAATCATCATGTTAACGGCGCGCGGTGAAGAGGATGACCGAATCCGTGGACTTGAAATCGGTGCTGACGATTATGTCACGAAGCCGTTTTCACCGCGTGAACTCGTTGCGCGGGCAAAGGCGGTTTTACGGCGCGTGCGGCCGGCACTTGCGGGCGAAGCTTTGCGGTTTGGCGATGTCGAAATGGACACCGTTGCGCACAAGGTAAAGCGGGGTGGAAAACAGGTTCCACTTGGCCCAACCGAGTATCGCTTGCTGAAGCATTTTCTGGAATATCCAGGCCATGTGTTTTCACGTGAACGCTTACTTGATAGTGTCTGGGGTCATGACAGCGACATCGAAATCCGCACCGTGGATGTTCATATCCGCCGCTTGCGCAAGGCTTTGAATGAAGGTTTCGAAAGCGACATCATCCGCACTGTAAGGTCAGCCGGCTATTCGCTGGATCAAGACGCCGTATAAAAACGCGCTGTTGAAAACCGACGCACGTTTACCATTACTGTTCAGAACGCAGTAAGCAATCCACGTATAATCCTGCTTACCCGACCGGACGGAGCGAATGGTTTCGTAAGCTGACCAGATGAAAAACGGTATGGGACCAAGCATATGAAATGGATGTGGGCATTTTCCAAAGACCAAAAAGGTGCTACCGCCATCGAATATGATTTGATTGCGGCATTAATCGCTGTCGCTGCGATCACCACGATGTCCACCTTAGGTACAAGACTTTCCAATAGCTTCAACAAGGTTAGCGGAAACCTTAAATAAGTCTTAACATTTACGTTGAGCAACGGCACGTGCGCCAAAACCCTCGGCGGTCCATTATTGTTTGCGGCACATTCGCGCTGTTATACCTTGCACTAAAATCAAGCTGTCCGCCAAAATCTTAGCCGCAGCCCTTACCCGTATATAGCCATCTCCTAACAACAAGAATGCGTTGCTTTACGCTTGCGTCAAGTTGGCTGTCATGCCAAGGCTCCGCCATATTTCGCAGCTTCTTTCGTTGTTCATTATGGAGATAGGTTATGACCGTCAGTTTTAAAGATAAAGTTGCAATCGTAACGGGTGCAGGCGGTGGATTGGGTAAGGCCTACGCACTTGAACTCGCCAAGCGCGGCGCAAAAGTGGTCGTGAACGATCTGGGCGGCGCACGCGATGGTACAGGCACATCTGATGCCGCGGCACAGGTAGTTGAGGAAATCAAGGCCGCTGGCGGCGAAGCTATGGCCAATGGTGGTAGCGTGACCGAGTATGAGCAGATGGTTGAAATGGTAGCCAAGGCGAAAGAGGCCTTTGGCGGCGTGCACATACTGATCAACAACGCTGGTATCCTGCGTGACAAGAGCTTTGCCAAGATGGATATGCCTGATTTCAACCTCGTGCTTCAGGTGCATATCATGGGTTCCGCCAACTGCACAAAGGCGGTTTGGGACACAATGCGCGACCAGGCTTATGGCCGCATCTTGATGACCACGTCGTCGACTGGGCTCTACGGAAACTTTGGACAAGCCAATTATGGCGCTGCCAAGCTTGGCCTTGCTGGCTTTACCAAGACGCTGCATCTTGAAGGTGCGAAGTATAATGTCCGCGCCAATTCACTGGCGCCGGTTGCTGGCACACGGATGACTGAAGACATCTTCCCAGAAGGTCTTTTCGAACAGTTTACGCCTGAAAATGTCGTGCCAGCCGCGCTTTATTTGGTGAGCGAAGACGCGCCGACCAATATGATCATTGGTGCGGGCGGCGGCGGATACCATGCAGCCTATGTCACCATGACCCCTGGCGTCGCCCTGCGTCAAGAAGACCGCAATGTAGAAGGTTTTGCTGCAGCATGGGACAAGATCATCGACCGCACTGGTGAGACCGTTCCCCAGTCAGGTGGCGAACAATCGATCGCCGTGATGAAGGCGCTGCAAGCGCTCGGTTAAGTACCGCCAATAGCCAATCGAAAAAGCCCGGTCATTGGCCGGGCTTTTTTATGCGTCGACCAATTTCATCAACTTGCGTTCGACAGGCGCCAGCACTGGTCCAAGATCATGGCCACGCTTGAGTATTGCGCCACCCTCGCCAACCAAGGCCCACATGCCCTGACGGTTGCGCAAAGCAGGTCGTTTTTCGATTCGATATTCGGGCCGTTCGGTAGCGCGCCGGAACATGCTAAACACAGCGGCGTCGCGGCCTAGGTCAATGGCGTAATCCCTCCAGTTTCCTGCCGCAACCATCCGCCCATAAAGGTTCAGGATCTGTGTCAGTTCGCTCTTTTCGAAGCCGACCTGATTATGTCGGCTGACCCCGGGAAAGGGCGTGATGACCGCACTCAACTGGCCGTACTTCCTTTGGATCGGCGTGGCTTGGCTGGCGCGTCAAGGGCGGTGGCATCGCGCTCTGCCATCATCTCCGCAACCTTTTTGCGTAAAGTCTCAATCTCGCATTGCATGATCTCAAAGCTTTGGGTCGCGGGGTCAAACATCTCACGGCAGGGCGTACCATAGGGCATGAAGTCACGCGCATAGGTTTCCGCCTGCACCAATGTCGAACGTGCTTTTTGCCCGATCATTGTTGCGCCGGCGGGCACGTCGTCGGTTACAACCGCAGCAGCCCCGATCCGCGCCCGTTCGCCTACCGTAATTGGTCCAAGTATCTGCGCGCCCGAACCAATGATGACATTATCCAATATGGTTGGATGCCGCTTGCCGCCCATCCCCGTTGTCGGGTTCGTGCCGCCAAGCGTGACATTTTGATACATGGTTACGTTGTCACCAATCTCCGCCGTTTCGCCGATGACACTAAAACCATGGTCGATGAAAAAATTGCTTCCGATTTTCGCGCCGGGGTGAATATCGATTCCGGTAATGAAACGGGCGAAATGGTTTACCAGTCGCGCCAGGAAAAACATGTGGCCCAGAAACAACCAGTGCGCCAGGCGATGATAGCCCACGGCCCAGACGCCAGGATACAACAATATTTCCCACCGCGAACGCGGCGCTGGGTCTCGCTCTTTGATCGAGTCCAGATAATCGATGAGATTAGAAATAAACATATATGACCCTGCTGTCCTTTGAAGGACCTGATGATTGGTTCCAAGTTAAGACTTTCGTGGGAGCTTTTCCAGCGAAGGATGTATCTTTGCTATAAATAACTATGTAAAAATCGGCAAAAGCGATTATATAGCTGATATTAATTAACAAGGCCGATTTATGAGCACCTACTTGCCGACGTTGAAGCAGCTGCAATATTTGGTCTCGCTGCAAGAGCATGGCCATTTCGGCAAATCCGCAGAGGCGTGTTTCGTGACCCAGTCTACGCTTTCGGCAGGGATCCGCGAGCTTGAATCTCTGCTTGGTTTAATGCTGGTCGAACGCACACGCCGCGTTGTGCGCTTTACGCCGCTTGGTAACAAAATGGCCGCAAAGGCGCACCGCATATTGCGTGAAGCAGAAGAGCTAGCCGAAATGGCGCGCTCGGCGGGTAAGCCCTTGGCTGATGACCTGCGCATGAGCGTCATTCCAACCATCGCGCCGTTTTTGCTGCCGAAATTATTGCCCGCGCTCCGCAAGCAATATCCTGATCTCAAGCTATACTTGCGCGAAGAAGCCAGCGCTGCTGCAATTGAGGCACTCCATCACGGGCAGGTCGATTGCGTCCTCTTGGCGCTTCCCTTTGCGTCCGGCGATGTTGAAAAGGCAACGCTTTTTGAGGACCGTCTTTATGTTGCATTTCCCAAGGACGACCCGCGCGATCCGCCCGAGAGCATTACGCCCGAATTGATCGATGAAAGCCGGATGCTGCTGTTGGTTGATGGCCATTGCCTTAAGGACCATGCGCTCGCCGCCTGTAACAGGCCCGAAATGCGGGCCTTTGCGACGATGCTGGGTACTTCATTGCACACATTGGTGCAAATGGTCGACAATGGCCTTGGCCTGACGATCATCCCGGAAATGGCTGTGAAAGCCGGCTTGCTAAATGGAACTGACGTCCAAGCCCGTCCATTAAACGCCGAACATGCGTCACGCGAGATTGCTTTGGTGTGGCGAACCAACAGCCCGCGCCGCGAAGAATTTGAGTTGCTGGCGGATGCGCTTCGGGGCTTGCACGCAGGCTAAAAGCTAGGCCCAACGTTCGGAACGTGTGTCATCACTCGATTTGGCTTCCACCCATTTGGCGGTGCCATCGGCGTAATGTTCACGCTTCCAAAATGGTGCCTCGGTCTTTAGGCGATCAATAAGAAAAGCCGTGGCCTCAAGTGCCTCTGCCCGGTGCAACGACGCCGCCCCCACGACGACCACAGGATCCCCCACAGGAACAATACCGACGCGGTGGGTGACGACGGCGCCGAGCAGCGACCATCGCGCTGTAACGGCTTCTATCAGCTGCGAGAGGCACACCTCGGTCATGCCGGGATAATGCTCCAACTCAATGGCAGTTACCCCGCCATCATCACGCACAATGCCTGTAAAACTGGACAGCGCACCGCCGCCTATCGCTGCAAGCGTCGAGATCTCCGCCTCAGTCGTAATCGGAGTATTACTGATGCGCACCTTTTTCATCCGCCGGTAACCGGTGGGAAAATCGCAAGCTCTTCCCCATCGCCCAGCAACGCATCGGCGGTGACCATATTTTGGTCCAAGGCAAAACGCAGACGTGATAGGTCATCCAAAGCAACGGCGTGTTCTTGGGATTGCCCACGCAACCAAATCACAAAATCGCCAACAGTGCGCGCATCACAGGGAATATTGCGGTCTTCGGAAGATAGCCCGATGGCTTCGCGTACGCTGGCAAAGTAAACCAGTTTCATGCGATCAATCCATATGCTTGATGCCGACGCGCAGATAATCCCAACCGGTAATCATCGTCAGCACCGCTGCAATCCACAATAACGCCAGCGCCGCCTGCTTAAGCAATATCCAATCGGGCAACGATCCTGCCAATATGATGCCACCAAGCGACACGAGCTGAAATGTTGTCTTCCATTTCGCGAGCTTCGACACTGGCACCGAAATCTGCAATCCAGCAAGGAATTCGCGTAGGCCCGATACTATCATTTCACGCAGCAGGATGACTAACGCAGCAATCACATGCCAGCCATCAACATCGCGGGTGAAAACGAGCATCAATATAACAGCGGCCACCATGATTTTGTCGGCAATTGGATCAAGAAAGACCCCCAGCTTGGACACGGTCCCCTGCGCCCGGGCGAGGTAGCCGTCGAAATAATCGGTAATGCCCATCAGGCAGTATAAGATGAAGGCGAACGCATAATCGAGGGGGACTGGCTGCACGCCGAATGGCTTTGTTCCTGGCCACAACAGGAAAACCAATATCGGCACGGCGAAGATACGTGACATCGTCAAGATGTTGGGCAGGCTAAACATGAAACATGCGATAGCGGCATATCTTTGCAAAATCACGCAGCTATTTTACCATCTGCCGAAATGCGCTTTGCCATGCTTCAGTCGGGCAGCTAAGGCACTTGCAACATTCGCATGGGAAACCGGAACCAAAATGGCCACCACAATGTCTTTGATGAATAAGCGCCGATTTTTGCCGCTTTTCGTCACCCAGTTTCTAAACGCCTTCAACGACAATTTTTACAAAATGGCCATGGTGATATTGGTCACCTACGAGATCTACTCGGACCCAACGCAAGAGGCGAGCTTTAACGCGATTGCTGGGGCACTCTTCATCCTGCCGTTTTTCCTTTTTTCCGCGTTAGCAGGGCAATTGGCGGATACGATTGAAAAGACAAAGGTCATCCGCATGGTGAAAACGGCGGAGATTTTCATCATGCTTTTTGGTGCCGCCGGTATCTATCTGCACAATATCCCGCTGATGCTTGTCGCTTTGTTTGCGATGGGTGTGCACTCGACCTTTTTCGGGCCTATCAAATACGCAATCTTGCCGCAGCATCTGGAAAAAGACGAAGTGCTAGGTGGAACAGGTCTTGTGGAGGCTGGGACCTACCTTGCCATATTGGCTGGCTCGATTGCAGGCGGGATCATCCCGGGAAAGATTGCGGGCGTCTGCATCGTCCTTGTCGCAGTTATAGGGCGAGTTACGGCTCAATCCGTGCCAGCCGCTCCGCCGGAAAACGATGCCCCTACTGCCAAAATGGATTGGAACATCGTCCGCAGCAGCTGGCAGCTTGTACGTGACACAATGCATGTCCCACATCTGTTCCTGGCAATTATCGCGATCAGCTTTTTCTGGGGTATCGGCGCAGTATTCGGATCTATTTTTCCACCCATGGTCAAGAACGCGCTTGGTGGCGATAACACGGTTGCAACTTTATTCACGGCGTTTTTCTCCATCGGAATCGCCATTGGCTCAATCGCCGTCAACCGCCTACTAAAGGGTGCAGTATCGGCAAAATATGCTCCGGCATCGGTGATCGTGATGGGGTTGTTTGTCCTCGATCTATGGTGGACCGTAAGCCATTGGGGACCGGTTGGTGCAGAGCTGATGAATTGGCTGACATTCCTGAAACTAGGAGCTGGAGAACGTTTAATCGTCGACCTTTTGGGCATCTCTATCGCCGGCGGGATGTTTGTGGTTCCATTATATGCATTTTTGACCACCACGGTCGCAAAGTCGCAGACCGCGCGCACTATTGCCGCCAATAACATCGTGAATTCGGGCGCGATGGTGATCGGCGCGATTGTTTACGGCCTACTGGTAAGCGCCGGCGTCAGCATCGCCGATACTTTGTTCATGATCGCAGCGGCCTGTTTGGTGTCCGCCTGGATTGCTTGGCGTCTTCACAAAGCCTGCCATATCGCCGAGCTTCAGGTCACGCAATAAAACGCGTCATCGCTAAGAAAAAAGCGCTGAAGCTGAGCATGAACAAATCGATGTTCGCGTTACGCCACCAAGACTTCTGTCGCGGTGCCGTGCGCACCAAACCGACCGAAGGTGGCGGTTAGGTTATGTGTCTGTTAAGCTGCGTGGTTTAAATCAGGAGTTGCCGGATGATGGAAAGATTTGCTGAAATTCAACGCACCGGCGGACCAGAGGTTATTGAGTGGGCCGATGTGCAGCTTACCGAACCTGCACCGGGCGAGGTGCGGATGCGCAATCTTGCGGTAGGCCTCAACTTTATCGATACCTACCATCGCAGCGGGCTTTATCCCATGGCGAAGCCGTGCGGATTGGGCATGGAGGCTGCGGGTATTATCGAAGCTGTTGGTGACGGGGTCAGCGACTGGCAAGTAGGCGACCGAGTCGCTACTTTTGGACCGACCATTGGCGCTTATTGTACGGCGCGAAACATCGCGGCCAATAGCCTGTTCAGGGTACCCGACGATATCAGCCACGAGGTGGCAGCGGCAGGTTTGCTGAAAGGATGCACTACAGAATTTTTGGTCGAACGCTGTGCCAAGGTGCAACCGCAATGGGACGTCTTGGTCCATGCCGCCGCTGGCGGCGTTGGATTATTACTTGTTCAATGGCTCAAGCATGTTGGCGCGCGCGTAATTGGTACGGTCAGCACGGACGAAAAAGCGGCACTGGCGCGCGCGGCGGGTGCAGACCATGTGATCCTTTACGGCAAGGAAGATGTCGCACGGCAGGTGCGCGAATTGACCGGTGGCAAGGGCGTTGAGGTTTCCTTCGACGGCGTTGGGCTGGAGACTTGGGAAGCGTCACTTAATGCAACAGTGCGCCGCGGCTTGATCGTCAGTTATGGCAATGCCAGCGGTCCCGTAAGCGGGGTTAACCTCGCCACGCTTGCCCAAAAGGGATCGCTTTATGTCTCGCGCCCCACCTTATTTGATTATTACCATAACCCAGCGGAACGTGCGGCAGGTGCCGAATATGTGTTCGACATGTTCAGACAAGGGATCATCGAGATGACCATCGGGCAACGTTATGCACTCGAAGATGCTGCGCAGGCGCATCGCGATTTGGAAGCACGCAAGACCATTGGTTCATCGGTGCTGATGCCGTCGGGTATAAAGTGACGATTCGGTCTGGTATGTCGCTCCGTAACCGCTAGATATCTAGCCTCTATAAGAGGGGAACTTCATGGATATCAACGGCAAGACTGCATTGGTCACGGGCGGCACAGAAGGCATTGGTCTCGAAATCGCGCGCCAATTGCTGGCCAAAGGCGCTAAGGTAATTGTTTGCAGTCGCCGCGAAGAACCGCTGGAGTCTGCACGTCTGGAAGGCCTTGAGGCGATACAAGCCGACCTATCGACCGCCGATGGTTGTTCTGCGCTCGCCGCTGCATTATCGGGCCAGCCGATCGATATGCTCATCAACAATGCGGGGATGAGCGGTAACTTTGGTCCCGGTGAACCGTTGGATCTGGCGCTGACTGATCAGGCGATATTTCTTAATCTCAATGCGCCACTGCATCTGATCGGACATTTCCTGCCGGGCTTGTTGCAACGCCCTGAAGCAGTGGTCGTTAACGTCACGTCGGGCCTTGCCATTGCCCCGCGCTCCGGCGGGCCGGTCTATTGCGCCACAAAAGCTGGCCTGCGCAGCTTTACGCAGTCACTCCGCCACAATTTGCGGGACACGAATGTCCACGTTATTGAGGCGCTTCCACCAGTGGTAGACACCGCGATGACGCGTGGCCGCGTGAACGGTAAAAAGATGTCTGCCCAAGGCTGCGCGGCGGAGATCGTTGACGCCATTGCGGCCAATTCCAAGGAGGCCAATGTCGGCATGGTGAAGCTGCTTCGGCTGGTTTATTCGATGTCGCCAGCGCTGACCCGGCGGATCATGATCAAATTTTAAAGGTGCGCATTCAGCAGCATTGGCGACGTGCCCGCCAATGCCTCCTTGCTCGCAAGTGCTGAGAGCCATCGATGTCAGAAAATTGTGGTGGTGCCCCAGGCCCGACTCGAACGGGCACTCCTTTCAGAACAGGATTTTGAATCCAGCGCGTCTACCATTCCACCACTGGGGCACATCTTTGACAGGCGAACCCGTCTAAGTGGAGGTTCCTCTAACCGAGCCTCAGCTCTGATGCAAGTGCATCCTTATTTCCTCAGTTCCCCTATTTCTTCAGCTCTTTTGCCAACGTCTTGAGCGTTGCTTTGCCATAAGGGGCCTTGAACCCGCCGATGCCGGCGACATCAACCCCGGTTTGGCGGTATACCGCGCGCATATGGCTAAAGGTTTTGAACCCGTCGGCGCCATGATAATTGCCCATGCCGGAGGGACCGACACCGCCAAAGGGCAGGTCTTCCATCGCATTATGGAAAACAACGTCGTTAATCGTAACGCCGCCAGAGACGGTGCGCGTCAGTACGCGCTCTTCCTCGGCTTTGTCGGAACCGAAATAATATAGCCCTAGTGGTCTGTCATGGGCGTTCACATAATCAATCGCTTCGTCCATCGATGAATAGGTCATCACGGGCAGGATTGGACCGAAGATTTCCTCCTGCATCACCTTCATCTCGTCGGTGACGTTGCGGACAATGGTCAGTGGCATCTTGTTACCATTAGACGATTCAAAATCTTCGCCAGCGGGATTGACCTCAATCAACTCCGCGCCCTTTTCCCGCGCATCATCAAGATAGCTCTGAAGCCGCTCATAATTGCGGCCATTCACAACCGACGTGTAATCGTCGTTATGCAGCAATGTAGGATATTGCGCGGTCACTCCGGCTTTCACCGCCTCGATGATATCATGCTCCTGATCGCTGGCTACCAGCAGGTAATCTGGCGCGAGGCAAATCTGTCCGGAATTCATCATTTTACCAAGGGCGATGCGCTCGCCTGCCTTTTTCTTGTCTGCGCTGCGACCAACGATAGTCGGCGACTTGCCGCCAAGTTCGAGCGTTACAGGCACCAGATTATCCGCGGCTGCGCGCATGATATGCCGTCCAACGCCCGTCGCGCCGGTAAAGATCATATGGTCAAAGGCCAATTTGGAAAACGCCATGCCCACTTCAGCATCGCCGGTAAAAACCGCCATTTCCTCTTCAGCAAAATATTTCGGGATGACCTCTTCAAACAAGGCCGATACGCGCTCAGTAAACTCCGACGGCTTAATCATGGCCCGGTTACCAGCGGCAAGAATACCAGCCATAGGCACCATCACCATACCAACAGGGAAGTTCCAAGGTGCAACAACGCCGACAACGCCCTTGGGTTGATATACAATCTCAGCTTTTGACCCGAGCAGGCCAAGCGGAAAGGTAGGTTTGCGCTTTTCACCCTTAGCCCAGCTTTCAAAATGCTTCTTGGCATGCTTCATCG
>NZ_JBIKPH010000004.1:0-65777 GCF_044357595.1 Sphingorhabdus sp.
TGGGAAACTCAAAGACTGGCGACGCATCCACACCCGTTATGACCGATGCGCCCACACCTTCTTGTCTGCCATCGCAATCGCAGCTACAGTCATCTTTTGGCTTAGTTAATGAGTCCTGACCCTAGGCCAACACTCCGATAGTTTACGCAGCCATTAGTGCCAAATGATCTGACGACGGACACTGCTCAGCTATAAAGGCGCCGTCGATCTCGAAGCCAAGCTCAGCGAATGGGAAACCTTCTACAACTTCAACAGACCACACGGAGCCTTCAAAGGAAAAGCACCCTATGAAGAACTCAGAGAAAGGCTATAATCGCACTCTGTGAATGTCTCGCCCTCACTCGATGTTACAGTTTTACCTATGAATGTCTCAGATCCATGGAGGTGGAAGGGTATGTTTTCTGAAATGTTAGCAAGTGCAATAGATACGCTTTTCAAAGTGCTGGATCCCAATGGTCCTGCTCAGGCCGCGACTACTAGTAGCTTCACGCCAACAGATTTTAGCGTCCACTTCTTTCTGCAGTTAGCCATCATCGTACTAACTTGCCGGATCGTGGGCAAACTGGGCCAAAAGTTTTTCGGCCAACCTCAGGTTGTTGGTGAAATGATCGCGGGCGTTATCCTCGGGCCATCATTATTTGGCTATTTTTTCGCTGATGCACAGGCAGCGGTTTTCCCGGGACCAACTAAAAACGTGCTGTATTCGGGCGCGCAATTAGGCGTCGGTCTGTACATGTTTTTGGTCGGCACAACGCTGCAACTTGACCAGTTCAAATCTAAAGCAAAGAGCGCGATAAGCGTATCGTTCGCTGGTATTGCGGCACCGTTTTTGATTGCAGCATTGCTAACCCCATGGCTGCTGACTGTTCCAGGCCTGTTTGCACCAGGAATTTCGCAATCAAGCGCGACTTTGTTCATGGGAGCCTGCATCGCGCTTACCGCATTTCCGATGTTAGCGCGCATTATCAATGAACGCGGATTGGCAAAAACTTCGCTCGGCACATTGTCGCTTGCCGCTGGTGCCTTTGACGACGCTGTATCTTGGTGTGTGCTGGCAATCGTGCTGGCAACATTCGGCGCAGGTCCTGGAATTGCTGTTCTCGCGATCGGTGGTGGGCTGCTCTACGCCACGTTCATAATCCTGTTTGGCCGCAGACTCCTGGCGCCGCTCGGGCGGATGGTGGAGCGCGAGGGCGAAATGAGCATGACAGTGCTTGGCATCACCCTCGCTTCATTCTGTCTTTCGGCGTTCATCATGGACGCAGTTGGTATCCATGCAATTTTCGGCGGCTTCATTCTTGGGGTTGTTATGCCCCGCGGACTATTTGTTGAAGAACTTAAAAAGAAGGTTGAACCGCTTGCAGTCGTTCTATTGCTGCCGATGTTCTTCACTTATTCTGGGCTCAATACGCGCATGGATATGGTCAACACGGTTCCATTGCTGTTGATCGCACTGGTAATTCTGGCAGGGTCAATCGTCGCCAAATTTGGTGCGTGCTATGTCGCGGCGCGGGTCGCTGGCGAAGACAATCGCACCGCATTGGGTATCGGCGCTCTGATGAACTCGCGTGGTTTAATGGAACTCATCATCATCAACATCGGCCTGCAAAAAGGGATAATCGGACCGACGTTGTTCTCAATGCTGGTACTTATGGCTATTGTCACCACCATGATGGCAAGCCCCTTGTTCGAGTTGGTATACGGCCGAAAAGCACGTAAATCAGGTGAACTAGGGGCACTGGGTAAAAAGGATGTGGTTCTCGCCGATTGAACCGCCGCCTTTCTATGAACTGAATATTGAAGTCGCGTCTATATGGGTTCTAACGCTAATAAGGAGTGCTGCGTCGGAGCGGGCTTTCGATATCACACCGTTGTCAGGCCATTACTCGGCGCATTGATCCGCTGTTCGATTTTTTTGAGGCGAGCCGAAGTGGCGCTGCCATCCTTTTCGAAGTTCAGACAAGTGAATGCTGGCCAAAATGAAAACGCTAGCGTCTGAATTCTAGTTACTGACCCGCATCGGCTTGGCTGACGTCCGTGGTTCTGAATTGGTATGCACAACCATTGATTAACAGGCGGAAAAGCCTACCAACGTTAGGTCGGAAAACAGTGTTGGGAAGTAGTGGCAACATGGAATTAAACACGACAAGTGACCTGCGCGCCCGGCTCCAGCAACTGCATCAGCAGACCGCAGAGACGCCGCTCTTCAACCCCGTATTCCAATTGGGCCATGACATTTCCCGGGAGCTTGAGAATGGTGTGCTGACATTGGGGGATATTGGGTCCCTGGTCAGCGACCTCTATCACGAGGCGCTGAACAGCCGGTCACGTCGGCTGCAGCAGCTGTTGAGCCCCGTAGAGGATGCAGATAACCTTCTCAGATGGCGAGCAATATTGGATCAGTCTGAGGGTGGTTTTGATCATTTTGCCGATCGTGTCGGGCGTCCACTGCTTCACATTGTCTTCACCGCGCATCCCACTTTTTTACTCTCTGGCGCACAGAGTGACGCCGTTGCTCAGGCGGCTAGCAACATGTCAGACGGCACAGTGGATATATGCGCGGAAACACCTCGGCAGGCCGTCACGCTCGATTGGGAGCATGAAGAGGCAATGGCCGCGATGCGACGCGCACAGGGCGCGCGCGACCGCTTAGTTAACACGGCACTGGAAGCAGCGGCATGTCGTTGGCCGGACTTGTGGAGGAACTTGTTGCCGCAGCTATATCGGCTCGCGACTTGGGTTGGCTATGACATGGATGGCCGCACCGATATTGGTTGGGCAACAAGTTTAAGATATCGGCTCGCCGAAAAAGCCCAGCGCTTAGGCCTCTATGCAGATATGCTGGAGGCAGCCGCCCCGAAGCACCCCCTGATCGGTCAGCTCCGGGCGGCAGAAGAGCACAGCCAGCACATGGCCTCTTTGTTCGCGGGAGATGTGTCAGAGCCTGAGGATGTCTCTGCCGCGGCCAATCACTTGACAGCAGATCATCCCGCAAAGCTTTTGTCGCTTGCCCCTATTATTGAAGCGCTGAGAGCGGAGGCAAAAAACTGCGAGAACCCGGATCAGGCACAGGCGTTGATCACCCTTGCGTCTGCGATGCAGAGCGATGGGCTGGGTATGGGATGGGTCCACTTTCGGGTCAACGCATCACAATTGCACAATGCCATTCGGCGCCGGATCGACCCGGACAACACCCTGGACCTTGGAAGTCGCACAGCGCTCAAGCGGCTTAGAGAATTGCTTTCAGATGTACGGCCATTGCGGTCCAACTTCGCCGCGCTGGCAAGCGAGAGCACAACTGCGCTTCGGCAGTTCATCGCGATGGCGCAAATTCTGCATCATGTAGATTCCGATACGCCCATCCGTATGCTCATTGCCGAATGTGAGCAGCCGCAGACGGTTCTTTCGGCACTCTATTTTGCAAAGCTCTTCGGCATTGACGGGAAAGTTGATGTCTCGCCCCTATTTGAGACAGAGACAGCAATGGAGCACGGGGCGCGGTTTCTTGAGGCCCTGCTGCGTGAGCCGATGTACCAAGCCTATGCTCGGGTGCGCGGACGAGTCTCAATACAGACTGGCTTTTCCGACGCGGGCCGGTTTGTGGGACAGCTTCCCGCCGCCCTTGCCATTGAGCGGCTGCACGGCAGCCTGGCCCGCATCATGGCGCGGCATGGCCTGACAGACATCTCGGCGCTGATCTTTAATACGCATGGCGAGTCTATGGGCAGAGGGGCGCACCCGACCTCAATTGAAGATCGGATGCATTATCCCATGAGCAGCTGGGCACGGGCCCAATTTTCTCAAAGCGGCATAAAGTTGGAACTCGAAGCCAGCTTTCAGGGCGGTGATGGCTATCTTTTCTTCCGCAACGACGCACTGGCCTTGGCAACACTTACCCGCATTGCCGAGGTTGAAATCGTCCCGCCCTGCTCCGAAAATGACCCGTTTTATGCGCGCACTGACATTAGTCTCGATTTCTATCGCGGTATCCGACGTGTGCAGCGGGAGCATCTCAGTTCCAAAACCTATCCCAGAGCCGTCACGGCCTTTGGTCTTGGCCTGCTCAATGAAACGGGCTCTCGAAGGTCGCGTAGGCAGTCAGACCTAACGGCGGACCGGGATATGAACCTGCGGCAGATCCGCGCAATTCCCCACAACGCAATCCTTCAGCAGCTCGGCTATCCCGTGAATATCCTTGCAGGTGTCGGATCGGCGGCCAGTGAGGATTTGGAGAGCGTGGCAGAGGTCCTTACCGCCTCACGGCGCGGCCAGTCTCTTGTCCGTATGATCCGCGCGGCGGATCGGTTGGCCAGCATCAAAACGGTCGCCGCCTATGGGGAGTTGTTCAACTCTGCCTATTGGGCAAGCCGTCCCTATCGGGGAACGGAAAACCATCTCGCAAACGCCTGCCTTGCGCTGGCGGAGCACCTCACGAAGGATGACAGGGCGGGTGTGTTTCGAAGGCTCGCGTCCCGCCTTCGCGTGGATGGGCTGCACCTCCATCGCCTCCTTGATCACATTCCGCAGGAAGCGACGCCGCCATCTGACAGGGAAGATTTGCGCCGCTCGCTTGGAGCACTCCACGCGTTGCGCCTGGCACTCCTCCAGCATATGTTTTTAAAGGCCGTGCAGGTTCCAGCCTTTGCGCGCTCCAATGATATTAGTCGGGACGACGTGCTGGAAATGGTCTTCACACTCAGAATTGAGGATGCCCTCACCCAACTGCGCCGGGCCTTTCCGGTTTCCTTGCCTGACGTTGCCGATTACCAAGTCTTAGCGCCCACTGATTATCCCGATGGCGAAACCCAAGCCTATGCCGAGATAGAAACGCTTTACGTCGCTCCCATAGAACATGCCTATGCGCTAGTTTTGCGCATCGGGACAGCTATCGCCAATCATTTTGGCGCACATGGGTAGCAGATCACGAATGAAGGCGTTGTCAGAGCAAAAACCGTTTGGGAGAAGGAGCGCGCCGGGCTAGTTTGAGCAATGCGCCATTTCACAAAGACTTAAAACAGGTATCCCAGCTCACCGATCGACTAATCATCGAGATCCTACACTCAGTCGCGCCGAAAGAATGGCAATCGCTTGCTGCCCAAAGCAGCTCTAGTTTGTCAAAGCTGAGCCATTTGGAAGCAACTCAAGATTAGACTGATTGCATTTTAGCAAAGCGCAGAATGCGTCCGCTTTTGCAGAAACAGTCTCAGCGCTGCCCCCTGCTTTATATAACGCTGAAGAAATGCCGAAGCCTGCCGCTCCGGCGGACCGCCACTCACAAATGTTAGCGCCGGACATCTAACCCGCCTGTGTTGAAGGCGTCGATATCGACTTGCTGGAAAAGGCTCGCATCCCCCGGGAGCGAATGTTTGAGACAGGCGAGCGCGAGGCCCGTCTGCGCCATCGCCTTGGCATCGCCGCCTCCTAGATGCGCGTGAAGCACGCCCGCCGCAAAGGCATCGCCTGCTCCGATCCGGTCGACAATGCCGCTAACGTCGATCTCGTCAGTCTGATGCCCGCTATCACGCAGGTCAACTCGCGCCGCAATGCGGTGATAGTCTGCGCTCACAGTATGCCGCGCGGTGGAAGCGATGAGTTTCAAACCAGGGAAGGCCGCAAGGCCAGCCTCCGCCGCCTCGCGCCGCCGCTCTGCGCCTTCGCCCAAGAAATTCTTGCCCAGCACGAGCGACAAATCACTATGATTGCCGAAAAGTATGTCTGTCATGCCAATGAGTTTGGACAGCACCGCGCGTGGATCACTATCCCATGCTTCCCACAGCATAGCACGGTAATTGCCATCAAAACTGATTGGCACGCCCAACCGCTTCGCCGCCTGCGCCGCCGCCAGAGCAGCCTCGGACGATTGCATCCCGAGTGCTGGCGTAATGCCCGACAAATGCAGCAACCCAGCACCGGCCAAATGTGTATCCCAATCAAAATCATCTGCACGTGCCTGCGCAAAGCTCGAGCCCGCGCGGTCATACACAATCTCAGACGCGCGCAACCCGGCACCAACTGCAAGGAAATAGAGCCCCATCCGCCCCGGAACCTTGGCAACGCCCGAACAGTCCACCCCATGCTTCAGCACCGCTGACACCGCTCCGCGACCCAGCGCATTGTCTGGAACGACACTCACCATCCGGCATTCATAGCCTAGATTGGCAAGCCCGATGGCGACATTGGCCTCCGCCCCACCGACATGCAGGTTCAGGCTGGACGACTGCATCAGCAATTCATTGCTGGGTGCAGACAGGCGGATCAGCAGTTCACCGAAAAAGACAATGGGCTTGGTCATCGGGCTAAGGCTAGCGCGCCAGCCAGCCGCCGTCGACTGCCAAGATTTGCCCTGTCACATAGTCTGATGCGGGCGCGGCAAGGAACACAGCCGCCCCAGCAATATCCTCTGGCTTGCCCCAGCATCCGGACGGGATGCGTTCCAATATCTGCCGGTTGCGCGTTTCATCGCTTTGTAAAGCGGCGGTGTTGTTAGTGCTGATATAGCCCGGCGCAATCGCGTTGACCTGCACGCCTTTGGGCGCGAGTTCATTGGCCATCGCCTTGGTCACCCCACCCACGCCCGATTTCGCCGCCGCATAACTTGGCACGCGAATGCCGCCCTGAAACGTAAGCAAAGAGGCAATGTTGATGATCTTGCCAGAGCCACGCTCTGCCATATGCCGCGCTGCTGCTTGGCTCAGGAAAAATAGCACCTTCAGATTGGTATCAATCACCGCATCCCAATCTGCCTCGCTGAAATCGAGCAAATCGTCGCGGCGGATGATCCCGGCATTATTGACGAGAATATCTATCCGCCGCAGTCCTGCGAGCGCCTCATCCACTAAACGTTGTACCGGCTCGGTCGAACCCAGATCAGCCTTGATGTTCACAGCTTTACGCCCGGTCGCGGCGATGGCGGCAAGCGTCTCGCTTGGTTCGCTCCGTCCCGCAACCGCAACGTCCGCACCGGCTTCGGACAGCGCCAACGCTATCGCCTGCCCGATGCCGGTATTAGCGCCTGTAACGAGCGCCGCCTTGCCTGTCAGATCAAAGGATATCGCCATATCAGCCCGTGACGCCCCGCAGATAGGCTGCGATCTCATCGTCCTGACAATTTACATAGAAATACTCGGCGAAATGTTCGCCCGCAACCGCGGCCTTCAGCAAATCCTGATCCACTGTCTTGATCACGGTCAGCATATCGCGGCACGACGCGGCCTTCACATCCTTCAGGATGCTGCGGTTGGCGGCCATAAAGTGCGCCCGTTCCTTGGGATAGCCCGCACCACCTTCATTTTCGAAAATTTTGCGGTAACAATCCTGCAGGTTGAGCTCTGCCGCCCAACCAAAGCCCTTGGCATAGGGCATCGACATTGCATTGCCGTCGTTGATTTGGTTAAAAAGAAATGCATCGGTAGGGTCTATGACGAGGCCGCAAAATACGCCCGGCATCGCGTTGCAAGCGAGCATTGAACCCATACCGGTGCCACAACCCGTCACTACGAAATCCGCCGCCTTTGAATTGAGCAAGATGCCGGCCAGCAAACCGTTCATGACATAAGTGAGCGAAGCGGCATCTTCCGCTGAATACATGCCATAGTTGGAAACTTGATGGCCGAGCGGCTCGGCAACCGCTTTCAATGCGTCATGGATGATGCCGTTTTTAGCAGCCTGGCTGTTTTCAATGATCAGTGCGACCTTCATAAATACCTCTCGATGAATGTTTGAAGCTCAAAAATCATTGATCTAGGTAACCGGTGTCATTACGCGATGCAAGGCTCATTGCTTGGGTGGGGCAACAGACCCGCGTCGAATGAGCGTGGAAAGGAATTCCGATGGCTCATTTTCGGTATCCACCTCTGCAATGGCACCGGCAATCAACTTGTGCGCGGCGGACCGGCCCATCGCGACGATCGGCCAGCGCACAGTGGTGAGCGGAGGCCAGACGCGCGAAGCAATCGGTGTATCGTCGAAGCCAATGATCGACAATTCTTCCGGCACCTTGAGGCCCCGCAGACGCGCAGCATAGAGCACCGCCGCCGCCATTTCATCGTTCGACGCAAAGATCGCGGTCGGGCGCGGCGACAGATCAAGCAGCTTCTCGGTTGCTGCCAGACCGGAATCGAACGTATATTCCCCCTGTGCGCGAAAGCTGCGTGGCAGTTTGATTTTAGCCTCAGCCAGCGCTTCCTCAAAACCCGCGAGCCTTTCCGCAGCTGAACGGAATCCTTGCGGCCCAGTTACAATCGCTATGCGACTATGCCCTTGCTCTATAAGATATTCCGTCGCGTCGCGCACGGCGTCTCGGTCGTTCGATGCCACCATATGCGCCGTATCATCAAGCACTGCCGATCCCATGCGGACATAGCGACATCCAGCCTCCTGGCACATTTTGGCAACCGCATCATTCTCAGAAATCGGCGGCAAAATGACTATGCCATAGAGCCGCTGCCGTACGATAAACTCCCGCATATCCTCGATCAGTGTCGGCGAGCTGCGGTTAACAGGTTGCACCACCATGGCGAATTCAGTGTCGCGCAATCCTTCCAATATGCCCTGCTGCATGTTGAGGATCATCTGCGCATTGGGGTTGTCGTGGAGCAACGCGATCAGGAAATTACGCCCCAGTGCCAACGCCCGTGCCTGCGGATTTGGGACATAGCCATGCTCAGCAATCACCAGCTTGACCTTATCCCGCGTCTCTTCAGTCAGCAGCGGCGAATCATTGATTACGCGGCTTACCGTCTTCTTCGAAACACCGGCCAAGCGGGCAATATCGTTGATTGTCGGCTTCATCGTGGCTGGCATTAACCCCCTATTTTCGGGATGCATAGCGATAAATTTACGTCCAGCACCCTAGCATTCTTGCAAATGACACCGGTATCCCATACCAGAACCAAACCGCATGATGAAGGGGAGAATGTGTGTTAACGACTTTTGCCGATGCACAAAGCATTGCCGAGGCATTTGTTGCGGCTCGCCAAAAGGCGCTTGGATTTGCTTCCTATCCCGGCAAGTTGCCCAGCGATCTGGACCAGGCTTACGTCATTCAGGACGCCGCCATCGCATTGCGTGGTGGAGCGCCTGTTGGCTGGAAGGTCGGACGGATCAACACCCCTTGGCTCGAACGGCTGAGCGTGAACCGCCTCGCAGGGCCGATCTTTGCCAGCCATGTGAAAAACGGCGTTGCTGACAGCCCGGTCACAGGCAATATCTTTCGCGATGGCTTTGGCGCGGTAGAGGCGGAGTTTCTATTCCGCATTGGCCGCACCCCAGAAGCCGGCAAAACCAGCTTCTCCTTGACCGAAGCGGCTGACCTGATCGATTCGGTGTTTATCGGCATTGAAGTCGCTAGTTCCCCATTTCCCGGGATCAACGCGCTCGGTCCACTCGTTACCATTTCAGATTTCGGCGACAATAACGGCCTGATCATCGGTAAAGAAATTCCCGATTGGCGCGAAAGTGGGTTAGAAAGCTGGTTGGTCGAAGCACAAATCGACGGGCAATCGGTCGGCCAAGGACAGGCCAGCGCCTTTCCCGATGGGCCGTTGGGCTCGGTGCAGTTTCTGCTCGAAAATTTGATCGCCCGGGGGATTACGATTACGCCGGGCATGCTGGTTTCAACGGGAGCGGTATCCGGCGTCCATGAAATCACCGATGGCCAGCATTTTGAAGTGCACTTTGACAATTTTGGCCGGATAGAATGCACGATAAAATATGCGACGGCCTGAACGGTCGTGCTGAACGAGGAGGGCGAAAATGGCAGCGCGTGAAACGGCAAGCGCCGTCCCCAAAACAGGCCGCTATCGCTGGGCGATTGTCGCGCTGCTGTTCGTAGCTACCACCGTCAACTATATTGATCGGACCATGCTCGGCCTGCTCGCGCCGGATTTGGGCAAGGAACTGAGCTGGAACGAAAATGACTATGGCAACATTGTCACCGCGTTTCAGGCGGCTTATGCCTGCGGTTTCCTTCTCATGGGCTGGCTGATTGACAAGTTTGGACCAAAAATCGGCTATACGATCGCGATCTGCATCTGGACCATCGGCCATGTCGCCCATGGTTTTGCAGGCTCGGTAGCCTCGTTCATGGCCGCACGGGTGATGCTTGGTGTAGGCGAAGCTGGGCATTTTCCTTCGGTCGTCCGCGCCAGCAGCGAATGGTTTCCGCAAAAGGAACGCGCCTATGCTATCGGCTGGGTCAACAGCGCCACAACAATCGGCGTGATCCTGACCGCACCGACGGTTGCGTTGTTCACGGTCACATTCGGCTTCAATTGGCGGGAGACATTTTTCGTCACCGGCCTGTTTGGCGCGCTGCTGCTCATACTGTGGCTTTGGCTCTACAGCAACCCGCGCGAAAGCGGCAAGGTCAGCGAAGCGGAACTGGCGTGGATCGAACATGATCCCCCCGAAGCAGTCGAAAAGATCGGATGGGTAAAAGTTGTTTCAACCCGCGAAGCCTGGGCATTTGCCACAGCCAAATTTTTGACTGATCCGGTCTGGTTCCTGATGCTATTCTGGCTGCCGAAGTATTTTGCATCGACCTATAATGTCGATCTGAAAGTCGTGCTGCTGCCGATGATCATCATTTACCTTATTTCCGATGTCGGCAGCATTGCAGGAGGCTGGCTGTCCTCCAAGCTAATCCAGCGCGGTAAAAGCGTCAATTTCGCGCGCAAGACGACGGCGATCATCGCCGGACTGGGCGTACTGCCATTGCTGTTTGTGTCGGGGCTGGAGAATATGTGGCTGGCCGTTGCACTCATCGGCATTGCACTCGCCGGACATCAGGCCTTTTCATCCAACCTGCTTTCGATCCCACCCGATATGTTCCCAAAGCGGGCGGTTGCGTCTGTTATTGGCCTTGGTGGCTTTTGTGGTGGCGTTGGCGGGATGATCATGGCCAAGTCGACAGGGCTTGTGCTTGATGCGACCGGCGGCAATTATACGCTGATCTTTTCCGCCTGCACCGTGACCTATTTCATTGCTGTGCTCGCCATCCACCTGCTCTCGCCAAAGCTCGCGCGGGTCGAAACGATCTAATCCATGGCTGCGGAATCGCTCCTTGCCCATCCTAACGGCGCCGTTACCATCGCCTTGGTCGGCCTAGAGGCTGGGAGCAACATCGCTGAATGCGCTGCATATGAAGGCAGCGCATGAGCATAAAAATTCGTGACGTTTCTGAAGCAGCAGGCGTGTCGATCAAGACCGTTTCGCGAGTGCTTAACAAGGAAAAATATGTCGCGAAGGATACACGCGCACGGGTTGAGGCGGCCGCAGCGAAGCTAGGCTATCATCCCAATTTCGCGGCGCGGGCACTGGCCGGGCGCCGTTCTTTTCAAATAGCGCTCATATATGATAATCCCAGTCCCTATAATGCACAAAACGTGCAGGCAGGCGTCAAGGCGCGATGCATAGAGGGGGGGTACCGGATGATTTCCCAACCCTCGGATGCGGGGTCCACGACGTTGCTCAATGAGCTGTGCAGGCTGATTGATCAAACAATGCTGGATGGCATCATCCTGACACCACCCTTTGCCGATAATCCGGCAATCCGTACCGAACTCGCAAGGCGTGAAATTTCCTTTGTCACCTTGTCACCCGCAACGCTGGATGGTGCCGTGGCTGCGGCCTTTATCGATAATGTGCAAGCGGCGGAAGATATGACAACTTATCTGGTCAGCCTTGGCCACCGCCGGATCGGCTTTATCGAGGGAGATACTCGCTATGCCGCAAGCGGCCAGCGGAAGGCAGGATACCGCAAAGCGCTTTATAAAGCTGGGTTAGACTATGACGCAACTTTCGTTCGCCCGGGTCAATGCGATTTTGAATCGGGTTCTGCGGCCCCTACTGATTTGCTCGCCCTCAAAGATCCGCCGACTGCTATATTTGCCAGCAATGATGACATGGCCGCGGGCGTTTTGGCGGCGGCGCACCGGTTGAGCGTATCTATCCCTGCACAGCTTTCGGTTGCAGGCTTTGACAATACCGATCTTGCGCAGGTCGTCTGGCCACCGCTCACGACCATTCGCCAACCGGTGCAGGCATTAGGGTATGCCGCGGCGGACCTGTTATTCCAATTGCCCGACAAAGTTGAACAAAGACTGTTGCCGCATGAGCTTATAGTGCGGGAGTCTACCGCCGCGCGCTGATCAGTCGGGCATCAGTGGACCAGCATATCGCGCGACACTGCCCTCGCTATGGCCGTGCCGGATGACCCAGAGTTTTTCCAGCCTGTGATGGCTTATAATGGAGTTTGGTGTTGGTCAGAATGCACGCCAGGTAAAACGGGTATTGCCGGTGTTAGTTCCCATTGGGATTGGCGGCCATGAAGCCGTCCGCGCTTCGCCTCTACCCGAACCCGTGGGTTCTAAGTCTCACCGACTTTGCCACAGAAAAGGCCATGTGTCAGGGCACAAATCTAACGCGTCATCTCGATGAAGCCATGCCGTCTAGCAAGACCGTTGCCGTCAGTTCCTGAATATCCCCGATTTCTGGCATGTCGGCGGAAAATTTCATGGACAGGTGACCATTCCCGCAGCCGACGTACCTAGGGCAATCCTAGAGATTGAAAGATCAAGATTGACGGATGTGTTTATGCTTACCGGCACCTGTGCCTTTGTCATGTCGAGACCAGCCTTGGCGAAACAGGACAGCGGAACCGACATCATCTGCCAGCCTTTGCCTTTTGCGGCTTTAAACAGGGCCGTTACATCCAGCCCCGTGCCTGCAGGCTTCAGACCTTCGTTAAAAGCAAGCAGTTTTACAGCCCCCACCCCTAGCGCATCTACGCGATAATCGATTTCGACCGCCACCGCGCCGTTGGTCTCGCGGCTCAAATCGAGCGGCACGTTTGCGGCCAAGGCGACGGTAGCATTGCCACCGCCGAGCCAAATGAATCGTCGCGCATCTTCCTGACGGTTACGATCGACTGAAAAGGCGCGCACCAAGTCACTGTTTGTGCCAATTCCAGTGCGGAGCTTTTCTAGACTGCCACTCGATGTCAGGTAGAAATCGAGCGACTGTCCGGTTTTACCGCGGTCGAACCATGTTCCGGCGGGGAGGTCGGATCCCGGTGGCAGTCCGCTTTCTTCGCTCAGCATGCCGACCTTGCCTGGTCGCGCATAACTCAGCCCATAGCCATAAGCGAAAAGCGGGTGGTAATCTGTATCGCCTATATTCAGCACATATTGCGTCGCTAGTTTCGGCCAACTGAAAGGCAACTTTCCTTTGAAATCAGCTTTACCGAACAAAAGATCGGCAACGCCTCCGCCTTCGGAACCCGGCAGCCATGCCGCTACAAATGCGTCAGACGCATTTAGATGGCTATTGACCCACATCGGTCTGCCCGACAGAAATACCGACACGGTCTTTATCCCTTCTGCTTTATATTTTTTGAGTAAGGCGAGATTGTCAGATTTATCGCGAAAGATCAGGTCGGGGACATCACCCTGAAATTCGGCATAGGGATCTTCGCCAAACACTACCACCGCAACATCTGGCTTTTGGACGTATTTGCCGTCTCTGGTGATTACAGCATTCCCCCCAGCTGCTTCGAACAGCGCATTGCCAATCGTCGTCGCACCTGGAAATTCGGAATCAGCCAACCCCGTACCCTGCCACGACAGGGTCCAGCCGCCTGACTGTTTCATATAACTGGTTGCGCCATCGCCTGCGATTAGTAGCCTTTGGCCAGCCTTCAAAGGCAGCACAGTTCCCTCGTTTTTTAATAATACAAGCGATTCTCTCACCGCCTGTCGGGCAACTGCTCGGTGCTCCGGCGACCCTATTTTACGAAAATCTCCAGCCAGCGGGCGTGAAGAAGGCCGGCCGGATTCAAATAGACCGGCACGCAATTTTACCCGCAGGATACGCGCGACGGCTTCATCGAGACGGACTACCGAAATGGTGCCGTCCTTCACTTGCGCAAGGGTATTCTCATAGAGCCCTTTCCAGCTGTCGGGCGCCATGAAGAGGTCGAGCCCGGCATTGAAGGCAGCGGCACAACTGGTGGCTTTGCAACCCGCAACTTGGCCGTGGCCGTTCCAGTCGCCGACAGTATAGCCGGTAAAGTTCATCCGTCCGCGCAATATATCTGTCAAGAGCGACTTGTTGCCGTGCATTTTCTCGCCATGCCAGCTGTTGTAGCTTGCCATGACCGATTGGATACCAGCCTCGATAGCGGGTCGATATCCCGCGGCCTGAATGTCGCGAAGATCCTCTTCGCTAGAAACATTGTCACCCTGATCCTTGCCGCCGTCGGTTCCCCCGTCACCTACAAAATGCTTCGCGGTAGCGACTATATGTGCACCTCTCAGCCAGTCCTTCGAACCGACTTTGCCTTGCAAGCCCTCAACCAAGGGCCCTGCATAGGCTGCAACCACTTCCGGATTTTCAGAGTAGCTTTCATAGGTCCGTCCCCAGCGATCATCGCGCGCGACCGCTAGCGTCGGTGCAAAGGTCCAGTCGAGACCAGTCACCCGCATCTCGACTGCGGTTACCGCACCGATTTTTAGCATCAATTCGGGATTACGCATCGCGCCCAGCCCGATGTTATGCGGAAACAGGGTCGCGCCGGTGACATTGTTGTGCCCGTGGACGGCATCACTTCCCCAAGTAATCGGGATGATCGGCAGATTGCCGTGAGGCCTTACTGAGGCATCGTAAAAGCGGTCGGCATCGGCAAGCCATTCGGCAGCGGGCGCCCATTGTTTACCACCCGGCGCACTATTGCCGCCATTCAATACCGAACCGAGATGGTATGTATAGACGTCCTCCGGCGTAACGCTGCCAAGGTCGGCCTGAATCACTTGCCCTACTTTTTGCTCAAGCGACATTCGGCGCAAAAAGTCAGTGATTCGCGCTTCGATAACAGGGTCCACTGCAACCGGATTTTTTACCCCCGGCCAGATTGCGGGATTGGCCGCACCACTTCGTGAACGTTCACTTTTGCCGTTCGCAGCTACTGAAAATGCTGCCGTACACAGCAATGCTGCCACCACAAATTTGCGCATTGAATCTCTCCTCGTTATTGTGGTAGCGCTATCATAATTGAAGGACGCGTCAAGACGCTAGCGCATGTTGTAGGGTTCAAATTGATTCCGAAGGAGGGTTGGATGTCGCTGCTTGTCCGGACTGGCTTATATTTTGCCGCCTGCCTTTTGGTATCCGCCATTCCTTTGGGCGTAGTTCAGGCCAGCGATAAGAACACCGCTTTGGACTGCCGGACACCCGATGCCCCGCTGGGGAAGCCCTACGGCGCGCAACTCTATACTATCCGCGTTGCGATGGAGCAGGATTTCGAGGGCAGCTTATGCCGTATTGCGCAAATCGGATATCGCGAAGTTGAGTTTGCCGGACTTTATGGCCACGACCCGAGCGAGGTTCGCGCGTTGCTGGACCGATATCAATTGGACGCTGTTGCAACGCATGCTGATTGGCGACAGTTGCGTGATGACCCAGAAATGGCGATCCGAGATGCAAAGTCTTTGGGGACAAAATATCTGGTGCTGGCATGGCTACCGCGCGAAGAACGTCAAACGATTGAGCAATGGCGCTGGTGGGTTGCGCAGCTAAACAAAGTTGGCGCGACTGCCGCGGCCGAAGACGTTGTATTACTCTACCATGCACATGATTTCGAGTATCGAGCGATCGGCGGCGTACGACCGATCGATTTACTGCTTGAACAGCTCGACCCCAGATTCGTGAATTTCGAAATGGATGTTTACTGGACAGTCAAAGGCGGCGGCGATCCTATCGCGTTGCTTCGCCAGCATCCCGGCCGCTTTCCTCTGGCGCATTTAAAAGACATGCAAAGAACGAGCACAGATATGGCGGATGTTGGCGATGGCCGGATCGATTTTCCTTCCATTTTTGCCTCGGCCGGAAAGCGAGATTTTCTTCACAAATTTGTCGAGCGCGACGAGGCGAGCGAGCCATTTGAGACGTTGCGCCTTGGTTTAGAATACATTCAATCAATCGAAAGGAAGCCCTGACCATGAAGCCAAAATATATTCTCGCAGCCCTATTAATATCGGGCGTCGCGGCTCCAGCACTCGCCAAAACCGATAGCCTTCCCATTGGCCGCTGCGTAAATATGGGCAACAGCCTAGAAACACCGACTGAAGGAGCATGGGGGGGAAAGAAAATCGATGCAGCCGATTTCAAGCGGATAGCCGACGCCGGATTTAATACGATTAGGCTGCCAGTGCGCTGGCCAACACGGGCGAGCGATACTGCGCCGTATTCAATTGATCCAGCGTTCATGGCCCGGGTGAAGACAGTTGTCGATGACGCCCGTAAAGTTGGACTTAACGTCATCCTCAACAGCCATCATTTCGAAGAAATCCACAAAGACCCAAGCGACGCCAATATTGCAAAGCTTGCAGGCATGTGGACCCAAATAGCTACCGCGTTCGCCGACCAACCTGAGTCCAATTTGTGGTTCGAAATCGAAAACGAACCGCATGACAAGTTCAACGACAGCAACCTGCTGAAAGTGCTCAACCCGGCGCTCGCCGAAATCCGCAAGAGCAATCCGACCCGGCCTGTTATCATCGGCGGCGAGTTCTGGAGCGGGGTCAATTCGCTCAAGACATTGAAGCTGCCCGATGATCCCAACATCGTGCCGACCTTCCATTATTATGACCCGTTCAATTTCACGCATCAGGGCGCAACCTGGGTCGACCCTTCGCCACCCCTGGGTCGCAAATATGGTGGGCCTGAAGACCAGAAACTGCTGCAAAATGATCTGCAGAAAGTCCGCGATTACGTAGCGCGCACTGGCAAGACGCCTTTCATGGGCGAATTCGGCGCCTACAGCACAGTGTCTATTGAAGATCGTGTGAATTATCAGAAAACGATACGCGTCGCGTTCGACCAGATAGGCATCGGAATGTGCGCATGGGCATATACCAACACCTTCCCGTTGTGGGATCAGGAAAAGAAGGCATGGGTGCCCGGAATGCGCGATGCGATGGGGTTGAAGGAGTAAAGGAAAGTGTTCGAGATGCATAAATTTGCACTTTGGGCTGTCGCGGCAGTCGTTTCGGTTTCTGCCCCGGTTTTGGCCGATCAACCAACGGCGGAATTGCAGGCACTAGATGACGCGCTTCCAGGAACACTCATTAACGACCCAACGCGGCTCGACTGGCAGATATTTGGCGCAGACCAAACCAGCAAGCCGGTAAAGGGTGAGAGCATTCCGGGCGGCAAAGCCGCAACGCAGATCACGATTGCAAAGGCTGGAGCAACTTTGTTTGAAGCGGGCGCCAACGCACCAATAACTGCGGGAATAAAGTCCGGCACCGACGTCGTTGTCGCATTTTATGCTCGGACGGTTTCTGCCGAAACGAGCGACGGCAGAGGCCGGATAGGCCTGCGTTTCAATCAAAATGTCCCGCCTTATTCCGGCTTTGGCGACACCACGATATTGATCGAAAAAGACTGGAAGCTTTATCAGGTCGCAGCGAAGGCCAACATTAGCATTCCCAGGGGTCAGGCAGTTGTTGGTTTCCAATTGTCGGGAGCCAAACAGGTGATCGAAATTGGCCAGACGATTGTTGCATCCGGCACAACGTCCCTCACAACCAAGTCGGGCAAGACAGAACAATCGGCAACCACCGACATCTTGCCTCAACTGCAAGGCAAAGGTAAATTGATCAGCAACCCAGCGAACAAGGATTGGGCGGTCTACGGTCCGGGCGCAACGCATCAGACGGTTCCGTCACCTAACATTCCAGGAACCGGCGGCACTGCATTGCTAGTTCGGACCGCCGCAGCTGCCGCAAATGCTTTTGAGATTGGCGCGATCGTTCCGATTACCGATTCAATTGCCGAAGGCGACGTCATACTGATCGGTATACTCGCCCGCACCGCACCTGGTGGCTCACCCGATGGCACGAGCAAACTCGGCATCCGGGTGCAGGCGAATGATCCGCCCTACCCGGGTTTTGGCGAAAATGTCCTGACGCTGGGGCCTACTTGGCGACTGCTACAAGTCAAGACCCAGGCAAAAACGGCAATTGACGCGGGCAAGGGTGTACTAGCATTGCATTTCGGTGCAGCGGCGCAGGCGATCGAAGTCGGCCAAGTGTTTGTCATTAACACATCGCAGCTGACACCTAGCAGCAACCAATAATGGTTCTGCCTGAACTAGTCAGCATCGTCTGCGGCGACAATATCTCCACCATTTGCCCTGCTCTCGGGGGGAGCATCATCGGCTGGTCAGTCGGTGAACAAGAAATGTTAAGGCGCGCAGATGCCGACGCCATCGCATCGGGCGATCCACTTGCAATGGCCTCGTTTCCGCTCGTGCCGTTCTCGAACCGGATCGGCAATGCGCAGTTTATTTGGAAAGGGCGCGAAATCCAAATAACCCCCAATTTCGCGCCTGAACCGCATGCGATCCATGGCACGGGGTGGAAACAAGCTTGGACGATAGCCGAGCGAAGCGATGCATATTGCGTGCTCAAGCTGCAACACGATGCGGACGCCCGCTGGCCTTGGCCTTTTGAAGCTACACAGAGATTCACGCTAAGTGCCGGTATGTTGGAATTGAAACTTATCGCAACCAATCTATCGGATGAACCTGCCCCGCTCGCATTTGGCCATCATCCCTATTTTGATATGGATGGCGCACACTTAACTTTCACCGCCGCGCGCGTGCTTATGTCGGGCGAAGACGCCATGCCATACGAGGCCATAACACCCAATGGCGAGTTCGATTTCAGCACTGACGGCAAAGTTGCGGGACGCAGTATCGACCATTGCTATGCCGGTTGGGATGACAAAACCCGCATTCATTGGACGGGACGACAGCTCGCACTAGAGATCACAGCAGATATGGAAGCAGCAGTCGTCTATGTGCCAAAGGACGGTAGTGCCTTTTGTTTCGAGCCTGTGCCGCATGTCAACAACGCACTCAATCTACCCGGAGAACTACCCACAATGCCGATCGTGGCGCCCGGTGAATACTTCACAGCGACCATCCTCTTGAAGGCAGTCAACGCATGATTAAACGTTCGATAGTCGGCTTAGCCGCGCTGCTAGTTGCGTCCCGCGGACACGCGCAAGCCATGTTCGACTATGTGTCCTATCAGGGCCGAGATCCAGTCGAGGACGCCATTCCCGTCACATCCGGGGATTACCGCAATCCAATTATACCTGGATTCCATCCCGACCCCAGCCTCGTCCGGGTCGGCAAAGACTATTATCTGGTCAATTCAACGTTCGGCTGGTTTCCTAGTCTGCCAATCTACCATAGCCGCGATCTCGTCACTTGGCAGCAGATCGGCAATGCAATTAACCGGCCTGGCATGGTTGACATCGAAAGCGTTGGCATAAATCGCGGTTTGTTTGCGCCGACAATCCGCTGGCACATGGGGCTTTTCTATATCATCAACACCTGCATCGATTGCGGGTCCAATTTCATCATCACCGCGCGAGATCCAAAAGGGCCTTGGTCCGACCCGGTCTGGCTAAAGGAGATTGATGGCATCGACCCGGATATCTTTTTTGACGGCGATGGCCGGGTGTGGATTACTTACAACGGTCCGCCCGAGAGCGCCCCAGACTATGAAGGTCACCGCGCCTTGTGGATCCAAGAATATGACCTCGTGGCGAAGCGGCTAATCCCGCCACGCCGCGTCCTCGTCGATAAGGGTGTATCTCCCGCGGAAAAGCCGATTTGGACCGAAGGGCCGCACATCATCAAGAAAGGTGGCTGGTATTACCTGATCGCGGCGGAAGGCGGGACGTCGGGCGAACATTCACAGACGGTGTTCCGCAGCAAATCGGTAACCGGACCATATGTGGCGGGACCGAACAACCCAATCCTCACTCAGCGCGACCTTGACCCCAAACGACCATTCCCTGTTACAGCAACCGGCCACGCTGACTTTGTGCAACTGCCAAACGGTGAGTGGTGGTCTGTATTCCTCGGCAACCGGCCATATGAAGGTTGGCTTACCAATTTGGGGCGCGAAACCTTCCTGCTACCGGTCGATTGGAGCGGCGAGTGGCCGGTGATATTAGCCCAAGGCCAAGCGGTGCCCCACGTCACACGGCGACCTAAGTTAGGAGCGGCGCCCAAGAATTCAAATTGGTCGCAATGGCGCGATGAATTTACCGGTAAATCGCTTGGCCATGATTGGCTTATGCGGCGCGGTCCGACCGACGAATGGATCGACCTGAGTTCAACGCCAGGTGCCTTGACGATAGGCGCCGACGGCAAACCGTCTTTTGTCGGACGGCGCCAACAGCATGCTTATGCGACAATTGAAACGGGGTTACGTTCGAGATGGCTCAAGGATGGCGAGCGCGCAGGCTTGGCTGCCATTGCCGATGAACAGCACCAATATTTCTTTGGATTAGACGGCACGCGATTAATCATTGCAGTCCGCAGCGGCCATCACGATGCGGGAAAGGACCGCGTTCTTGCTGAGACATCGTTCGAGGGCGGGACAAGTCTTCGGCTGCGCATCACGGCCAAAGGTGCCGCTTATGACTTTACCTATTCCGTCAATGACGGCGAATGGCAGACTTTGCTTGCCGACGCCGACGGGCGTGTTCTTGCGACTGAGTTCAACGGATTGCTATTCACCGGAACGATTATCGGCCCTTATGCTGGCCCACCATCACTTTGAAGGTGGTGCACCATCCGATTCACGCCGAACGAACGTGAAATCGAGCAACCTCTGCTCGCGTTTTGGTTTCCGTCCTGACCGCTTTTCGCGAATACGTTCAACCAGTATTTCTACTGCTGCCCGCGACATCTCAGCAATCGGCTGATGTATCGTGGTGAGTTCCGGCCAAATCGACAATGCAAAGTCGGTGTCATCAAATCCACAAACCGTCAGGTCTCGTGGAACATCCAAATGCCGCCGATGAGCAACCGTTATGACGGCCGCTGCCATGTCGTCATTACTCGCAAAAATGGCTGACGGCGGGTCAGGAAGATCTAGCAGTTGCTCAGCTGCTTGCAATCCGGACCTGTATGTAAACAGGCCATCGACCACCAATGCGGGGTCAACGGGCAATCCTGCCTCTGCCATCGCCACTTCGAAGCCTTTCAGGCGCTGCAGGCTGGCGTTATGTTCGGGGTTCCCTTTGACAAAGCCGATGCGTTTATGCCCCAGCGACGTAAGGTGCCGCGTCATCGTGGCAGCTGCTTCAACATCGTCGATATGGACCACCGACATTTTATCGAGCGGGGACCAGCTGTTGACCGCGACGCATGGAATGTCCGTTTTTTCCAGCAATTCCTGAACGGTCGCCGAGTCGGACAGCGGGGCGGACAAGACAATACCGTCAACGGCGCCTTCGACAAGGTCATTGAAAACGTCGCGGATGCCCTTCTCGCTATCGCATTGCTCAATGATCAACTGGACGTGGCTTTTTCTGGCTTGCTCCAAAGTGCCGACGAGCAAGCGGCTGAGATAGGCGAAGCTTGGGTTTCCGTAGAGCATCACAATCCGGATGGGTTCGGCTCCAGCAAGTGATCTGGCTGCAAGGTTAGGAGAATATTGCAATTTTTTCAGGGCGGCTAGAACTGCTTCGCGGGTTGAATCCTTAACATTTTTCTCACCATTGATGACACGTGATACAGTCATAGGCGAGAACCCAGATTCGCAAGCGACATCGGCTATCGTGGCTCCCCCTTGATGCCCACGTTGTGATTTCTGATTTATGACGTTGCCGATTTTCACGGAGAGAACTCTAACGCTATAATGCCAAGCTCCGCAATACTTTTCAAGTGCGATGTGAACACCATGTCAGAGATTGACGACGCCTTCGGCTTGTTTCATGGTAGCGTTATCATTTCAAGCGCCAGGGAAGACAGCGACGATGAAATCTGGTGCCGCCGCATTATTGCTATGTACCGCTGAGATCGCGGCAACCGCAATCTACCCCGTGCATGCTTCTGCCACAGAGGCCGTTGAAGCGGAAGCGCTTTACAAAGACGCCAAAGCGCCGATCGACGCGCGAGTAAATGACCTGCTGGCGAAAATGACATTGGAAGAAAAAGTCGCCCAAACCATGACTGTTTGGGATGCAAAGGCCGAAGTCTTCGATGCCAAAGGCGAGTTTGACGCTGTGAAAATGTCAGCCAAATTCCCCTATGGCATCGGTCAGTTTGCTCGTCCGTCTGACGCATCAGGTCCAGTGTCACCCCGCAAGGTCAAGGGGCGTGATGTACGTGGCACCGTGCGCCTTGTGAATGCGCTGCAAAAGCATGCGATGACACAAACCCGACTGGGCATTCCTATATTGATGCACGAAGAAGGCTTGCACGGATACGCAGCACTAGACGCTACGAGCTTCCCGCAGGCTATTGCCCTAGCTTCGTCGTGGGACCCCGGCTTGATACGAGAGATCAACGTCGTCATTGGCCGCGAAATCCGCGCTCGCGGCGTTAGCCTCGCATTGTCACCGGTAGTCGATATTGCCCGCGACCCACGCTGGGGCCGGATCGAGGAAACTTTTGGCGAAGACCCCTATCTCACAGCCGAATTGGGCGTGGCAGCCGTCGAAGGCTTGCAAGGCACGGGCAGGGTCACGACGCTTGCTCCAGGCAAAGTGTTTGCAACACTGAAGCACCTGACGGGCCACGGCCAGCCAGAAAGCGGAACCAATATCGGCCCTGCTTCCATCTCCGAACGCGTGCTGCGCGAATATTTTTTCCCACCTTTTGAGCAGGTGGTCAAGCGTACTGGCATTCAAGCGGTGATGGCTTCCTATAACGAAATCGACGGCGTCCCTAGCCATGCCAGCAAATGGCTGCTGGGCGATGTACTGCGCGGGGAATGGGGTTTCAAAGGCGCCGTGGTCAGTGACTATTATGCGATTGATGAGTTGGCCGGTCGGCATAGCATTGCAAAGGACAAAGCCGAGGCTGCGATACTCGCGCTTGCGGCCGGCGTGGATTCTGATTTGCCAACAGGAGCGGCCTACTCGACATTGATTACATCGGTGCGCGAAGGAAAGGTTTCCGAAGCGGCTATAAATCAGGCTGTAGGCCGGATACTGGCGATGAAGTTCCGCGCCGGGCTGTTTGAAAATCCCTATGCCGATGCCGATGCTGCGGTCAAGATTACCAACAACGCGGCGGCAAAGGCGCTGGCATTGAAAGCGGCGCAGCGTTCGATCACGCTACTCAAGAATGACGGTATGCTGCCTTTGAGCCTAACATCGAAGGCTGCAACAATTGCAGTCATCGGCCCAAGTGCCGCCGTGGCGCGGCTTGGTGGCTATTACGGCCAGCCGGCGGTGACCGTCTCAATTCTCGACGGTATCAAGGCCAAGGCCGGCAAACACGCCAATGTCGTTTTTGCGCAAGGTGTGAAGATCACCGAAGATGACGATTGGTGGGGTGATGAGGTCAAGCTTGCCGATCCGGCAGCTAACCGCAAGCTGATTGCCGAAGCAGTTGAAACCGCAAAGAATGCCGACCAGATCATTCTGACGTTGGGCGATACCGAACAGACCAGCCGCGAGGGGTGGGCAGAAAGCCATTTGGGTGATCGCAGCAGCCTTGATCTGGTGGGCGAGCAACAGGACTTGTTCGATGCGCTGAAGGCGACTGGAAAACCAATTACGGTGATACTGATAAATGGCCGACCAGCTTCGATCGGCAAGATTGCCTCTGAAGCCAATGCAATAATTGAAGGCTGGTATCTGGGCGAGCAGGGCGGCAATGCCTTAGCCGATGTGCTGTTTGGCGACGTCAATCCTGGCGGAAAACTTCCCGTCACGTTCCCGCGCAACGCTGGGCAATTGCCATTCTATTACAACCATAAACCAACCGCACGGCGCGGCTATCTGTTTGATGAAAAGGCCCCGCTTTACCCGTTCGGTTTTGGCATGAGCTATTCAACATTTGAGCTTGGCGCACCGACGCTTTCATCGGCGACAATTGCGGCAAACGGCACAGTCACCGTAACTGTTCCGGTTAAGAACACCAGCGACCGCGCAGGTGACGAAACCGTGCAAATCTATGTCCGCGACAAAGTTAGCTCAGTCACACGTTCAGTCAAAGACTTGAAGGCATTCAAACGGGTAACTTTGGCAGCGAGCGAGAGCAAAAATGTCATTTTCACGCTCACGCCCGAAACTTTCCAGATGTGGAATGACAAGATGCAGCGCGTCGTGGAGCCGGGCGAGTTCGACATTATGGCGGGTCCAGACTCTGCCAATTTAAAAACGGTCACGCTTACCGTCACGCCTTGATCGGGGAGAATCCAAATGGAAATGACACGGCGTGAGGGTCTGGCGGCGGTGCTGGCGCTGGCGACAACGGCTTGCTCAGGAAACTACAGCTCGCCTGTCAATTCTGTTGGCACTGCGTCCGCAATCGACAGTCTGCATAAGCTTGCGAAGGCCAAAGGTATGCGCTTCGGCTCAGCGGTTGGGGCGGGGCATAGCGGTTCAGGCTCGTTCCGAAACACAGGCTATGCGTCGCTGCTGAAACGCGACTGCGGCATATTGGTCGCCGAGAATGAAATGAAGTGGCAGTCGTTACGCCCCGACCCATTGTCTTTCAACTTTGCGCCATTTGACGAAATACTGGCCTTTGCCGAGAAAAATAATATGGCAATGCGCGGTCACACATTAATGTGGCATCGTCCGCAATGGCAGCCGAGCTGGTTGGAGGCCTATGACTTTGGTACCAACCCGGCAACTGAAGCAGCACGCTTGCTGACCACGCACATTACGACAGTTACCGACCGTTATCGCGGCCGCATCTTGAGCTATGATGTTGTCAATGAGACAGTAATGGAAGATTCAACGCTGGCACAAACCGCAATTTCCCGGGCCATTGGCGGCACCGAGGCGCTGGTCGATCTCGCCTTCCAAACCGCACGCGCACAACTGCCAGATGCCCAGCTCGTTTACAATGACTACATGAGTTGGGAACCAGGCAATGAAAAACACCGAGCGGGCGTGCTCAAGCTGCTCGAAGGGTTCAGGGCGCGCGGTGTGCCAGTCGATGCGCTAGGCATCCAATCGCATATCAGAATCGATACATATGATCCCTCCACAGGAACTGGGCCGAGGCAGGAACGGGAATGGCGTAAATTTCTCGATGAGGTGGTGGCTATGAATTACGATATATTGATCACCGAATTCGACGTAAACGATCAGGCTTTGCCCGGGGATATTTCGGCGCGGGACCGGTCGGTTGCGGACTACGCTAAAGCCTATTTCGAAGTCATGTTGGACTATCCGCAACTCAAGGATGTGCTTGCATGGGGCATGTGTGATTCATATTCATGGTTGCAGGAGTTCAAACCGCTCCGCACTGATGGACTTGCTAAACGTGCCTGCCCTTATAGTGCCGATTTTGCACCCAAACCACTGCACTCGAAACTTGCTGCGGCACTTCAGACGGCATCGGCACGATAAATAAACTGGCGCGGCCGTTAGCTAACGGCAGTATAGCGGAGTGACCTAAGTACGACCATTGGGGAAGGATACTTTTATGAGTAACGGTGGCGCAAAACCCATCCATGTCATAGTACTTGGCGGCGGCACAGCGGGCTGGATGGCGGCAACCGGCGTTGCGGTCATGCTTGGGGAACAAGTTCGCGTGACCCTCGTTGAATCCGAAGATATCGGCATTGTCGGTGTTGGAGAGGCTACGTTGCCGCACCTACGCAGCTTTGTCGAAAGCCTTGGTATTAACGAATCCGACTTCATGCGGGAGACGCACGCTACCTACAAGCTGGGCATCGATTTCCGCGATTTCGGTAAGATTGGCGACAGCTATATCCACCCATTCGGTAGCTTCGGTGAAGAGCTGGCGGGGATATCATTCCACCATTATTGGCTCGCCGCGCAGCAAAGGGGTGATGCTGGTCCGATTAGCGACTATTCAATGGGCGTTGCAGCAGCGCTCGCAAACCGGTTTCGTCCACCCGCAAACGATCAAACGCTTGGTTCAACCTATGGCTACGCCTATCAGTTCGATGCGACTTTGTTCGGTCCGTATATGCGCACATTCGCCCTCAGCAAAGGCGTTGAACGAATCGAAGGCAAAGTTATTGAGGTCCAGAAAGACAGTGAAACGGGCAATGTCACCACGCTGCTCTTAGACAACGGACAGCGCGTCAATGGCGACCTGTTTGTCGATTGTTCTGGTTTCCGCAGCATGTTGCTAGGAGAAGCTGTCGGCGCGGAGTGGGAGGACTGGTCGCACTGGCTACCTTGCGACCGCGCGGTAGCCATGCCCTGCGCCGCGGCTAGCGAGATAATCGAGCCCTACACCCGCGCGATAGCCATGCCCGCTGGCTGGCGTTGGCGCATTCCGTTGCAGCACCGTGTCGGCAACGGCTATGTCTATGCGAGCAGCTTCGTCGACGACGACAAAGCGGCGGATGCGATTGTCGCTGCGGTCGAAGGCGCTTCGCTAGCGGATCCCCGCATCCTGAAATTCCGGGCCGGGCGGCGCAAGAACAGCTTTGTCAAAAACGTCATCGGCGTCGGGCTGGCTAGCGGGTTTCTTGAGCCACTCGAATCGACCAGTATCTATCTAGCACAAATGGCTATCACCTATTTGATCGAATTATTCCCCAAGGACGGCAAGATTGAGAACGCGGACCGCACCGAGTTCAACCGGCTCGTTGACATGGAATATGACCGCATCCGCGATTTCCTGATCCTGCATTACCACGCTACAACGCGGGATGATTCGCCATTTTGGGATCATGTTCGCACGATGCAGGTGCCAGACAGTCTGGCGGGCAAGATGGAACTTTGGAAACGGACAGGACGCATTGCCAAATATTCCGAAGGGTTGTTTTACGACGCCAGTTGGATAGCGGTCTTTCTGGGGCAGAACATCCTTCCCAACGGCATCGACCCGCGCGTTTCGGTTCCCGACCCAGGCGGTATGGCACGCGCACTGTCTTCGCTGAAGCATGCAATTGACATGGAAGTCGCGACCATGCCGGACCATCGCGCCTATCTGCATTCGCGCAGCGAGCGATTGGCACCGCAGCTATGAATCATGCTGCTCAGCCCCGCGAACTGCCGCACGCCATTCTGGTGGTTGGCGACGGACAGGTAGGCGTACTGACCGCCATCGCCCTGCGCCAGGCACTACCGACCACGACGGTAACTGTAATCCCGAGTCCGGCAGATCACGCTGCTTTTGCCGACCGTATTGGCACAGCAATGCCCTTTACCAACCGGCTGCATGACCGGCTCGGCATATCCGAAATGGATTTGGTGCAAAGGGCTGGAGCGAGCCACCGGTTAGTTACTCGCTATCGCGGCTGGGCAAGTGAGACCCATGAGGGCATCAGCGGCTATGGCAGTGGTAACCCGGCGCTTGGCAACGCGTTTACGGGACATTTTGAGGCCGTCCGCAGTCCCGGTCAGGCAGCCGAAGCAAGGATTTTAACACCCGCCGCGGCGCTTGCCGCTACGGGCCGTTTTTGCCCACCCGATGGCGACCCCAACTCACCGCTCGCCACTATTGATTACGCGCTCCGATGGAATGTCGCGGCCTATCGCAATCTGCTGATTGCAAAGGCGATGCAGCTTGGCATTCAATATGCACCAAAATTTCCCGCTGATGTGCAATATAGCGAACGGGGCGATATCGCTGCAGTCATTCTTGACGACAATGCTGGAGCGATTGCCGCCGACCTGTTTATCGATTGTAGCGGTCCTATGCGCTGGTTGATGAGCAGGATGGACGGCGCGACGCTTGACAGCTGGAGGGAAAATCTGCCCTGCGATCGAGTGTTGATCGCCGCGCCGGGTGAACCGGTTTTGGCGCTCGAAGATCGGATGACCCTGACCCCGCATGGCTGGTTGAACGAGATTGGCGGGCGTGACGGGGTGCAGCGGATATTTGCATTCCCCGCATCGCTGGGCAGTGCCGACGCGGAAGCGCATCTAATAAGGGCAGGCGCTTCCGCTGCCATCGCCGCGGCAATTCATCCCGGCGCACTCGTCCGGCCCTTTGTCGGCAATGTCGTTGCCTTGGGCGACGCAGCGGCGAGTTTCGAACCAATTGGCGGTACAAATCTGGATCTCGCCCACCGACAGTTGTCTTTGTTGCTCGAACTGCTCCCAGGGCGCAACGTCGAACCACGCGAACGCGAAGAGTATAACCGCCGCGCGGAGCTGATGGCTTCGTCGCTGCGTGATTGGTTGACTAGCCATTATGCCGCGCTCGGAATGCCCGGCACGCCGTTTACGGCGCGTGTGTCGCAACTCACATATTCGCCGTCGTTCAACCTGCTGATCGACATGCACCGGCGACATGGTCGGATGCCCTTTTTCGAAGAAGCGCCGGTGCTGCCATCGGAGTGGAGCGCTATGCTGCTGGCGCTGGGCATATCCTCGGCACCCTCAGCCCACGCGCTAGCCCAGTCGGCTGAACGGAACCGCTCGTTGACGCAGCAGGCGGAAAATGCGGCGCGCGCAGTGGTAGATGCAGCGCCGCCTTATGGCGAATGGCTGGAGTCTGTATTGCCGCAGCCTGGTGTTTAACGCTGCATCGAGGCTCTGATGTAGGCCATCATCTTGCTGATTAGCTTCGGCGAAAACGGCCCAAGCATGCCCTTCGATCCGTCTGGCAAATGCGCGCCTGGATCATGCTCGCCAAAGGCAAAATACTCGGCGATATTGCGCCAGACCTCTCGCTGTTCGGGGTTCAGATGCCGGAAGGCCGCAATCATGTGAAGTAGCGCATCATAAGGCGGAGCCATAACCTCATGCGGGTTGTTCCACCAGTAATTGACGAGGATGTTCAGTGTATCTAGGCTATCTACCGCATGCCACCAGCCATAGGGAATGTAGATCGCATCGCCGGGTTCGAGCGTTGCGGTTTGCGAATATTTCCATGCTTCTGCAAAACGCGGATAGATCTCCAAGTCAGGATTTATTGGGTCAACGAGGCTGGTCGGCGTTCCCGCAGGGGTAAGTTCGAGCGGCCCCAGATATAGGTTAGAAATCTGCTCGGGCGGAAACAATATGAAGCGGCGGCGGCCCGCTACATTGCAGGCGACATTTTCGCTCAGGTCGTAATGCGTTGCCGTCCGAACGCGATTGCCGAGCCAGATGCGGCCTTCAACATCGGGCAACAGATCAAGCCGGTTCGCTTGCGCAAAGCGCGGCGATACGATGCGCAGGACTTCCGACTGGACGGACATTGCGTGCGGCATGTCTTTGGCATTTTCATCCATCAGGTCGCCTAAGAATTTGGCCAGTTGGCCCTGCCCCTTGATGAAGTTAAATCCGGTCAATTGCGGGTTGTAGAAAAGCCGCCCCTGCTCGGACGGAGCCGCCGCGAGCGCGGTTACCGGGCGGGTCGTGCCACATTCGTTCAGATAGGCGACCATCGCTCTATCGCCTCGTTGTCCGGCAGCTACACATGGCCAGTCGGCGACCAAACCGCGCATCACCAAGGGCTTTGCCGCGGGACGGATATGTTCGTGAAATTCAGTAAAACCAGCTTTACCGGTTTCGGCAATCGCTAATGGCTCGGACAGCCACGTCACCCCTTCACCATCACACTACCCTGTTGGATGAGAAATTCGGACTGCGTTGGCATCGCATCCGCCGTGCCTTGAACAACGCTACGGATATGCGCGAGACGGTTCATCGTTTCATTATCTGGCAGTAAATCGGCTGCGGGGTGATAGCCGTCTGCCTCCATGCCTTGCCCCACCATCACCGACAGCCAACTCGTCTCAGTAAACAGCTCGTTATTCTCGCGGAACACCCTGCCCGACGAACGGAACATTGCTAGCTTGTCCGCCAGCCCAGGCGGCGGCTCCAGCGTGCGGCAATAGTCCCAAAAGGCGGAATCGTTGCGCTCGGTTGCTTTGTAGTGCAGCACAAGGAAATCGCGAATTTCCGAATAATCTTCAATCGACTCGCGGTTAAAGCGGTCGATTTCCTCGCGGCGAAATTCGCGAGTTGGGAACAGCGTCATCAGTCGGGCAATGCCTGCCTGAACCAGATGGATCGCAGTCGATTCAAGCGGCTCCAAAAAGCCACCTGCCAAGCCCAACGCAACCACATTCTTCTCCCACGCCTTGTGCCGATGTCCGGCAGTGAAACGGATATAGTTGGGGTCGGCCAGCGGCTCGCCGTCAAGATGGGCAAGTAATAAGGAAGTTGCCTCGTCAGAAGACATATGCATGCTTGAATAAACATGGCCATTGCCGATCCGGTGCTGCAACGGAATACGCCATTGCCAGCCAGCGGGCCGCGCAGTGCTGCGGGTAAGCGGTTCGCTCAATTCGCCTTCCGGATGCGTGCAGGGAATGGCGACCGCTCGGTCGCAGGGCAACCACGGCGTCCAGTCCTCGAACCCGACGCCGAGCGTTTCACCAATCAACAGGCTGCGAAAGCCCGAGCAGTCGATGAACAGGTCGCCCGTGATATGCGTGCCGTTTTCAAGAACGACCGCAGTGACAAAACCGCTCTCATTATCCTGCTCGACCTTTGTGATTTTGCCTTCTGTCCGCTTGACGCCCTGCGCCTCTGCGCGAGCGCGCAGATATTTCGCATAACGGCCCGCATCGAACTGAAAGGCATAGCTGAATTTGGAGAGCGGCGAATTGGGCTGGTCCGAATGCGGCCGCATGAACCGGCCTGCTTTGCCCGCCACCGCCGCCATCGAATAGGCGTCGAGCAGGCTGTTGTCGCCAAGCCCTTTGCCCTTAAGCCAGAAATGTTGGAATTCGATACCCATCATATCGATGCCGTAATGGCCAAAGGGGTGAACGTAACGATGCCCCAACCGCGTCCAGTCGACAAACTCAATGCCGAGCTTATAGGTCGCCCCGGTTTGGCGCACGAACTCATTTTCATCGATGCCAAGCAAGTTGTTGAACAGGCAGATATCAGGGATGCTTGCTTCGCCAACACCGACAGTGCCAATGGCATCGGATTCGACAAGCTCAATGTGCAGCCCCGGCAGCGCGCTGAACACTCGAGAAAATGCCGCCGCCGTCATCCATCCGGCGGTACCACCGCCGACGATCACCATTTTGCGAATGGCATAGTCATTCATGGCTGCACGATCCGGACGTCCGATGCGGCCCATGCCCCGGCCTTTCGCAAAAATTCCTCGTGCGTGGGCAGCGCATCGGCGGTCGCTGTATAGCCTCGACGCATCTGCGCCATCGCTTCGCTTACGCGCTTTTCATCGAGCGCATCGGTCAGCGTGTCCCAGTGCTCGGGCCAGATGTTCTGCCCCAACATCACCGCAACCCAACTCGGCATGCTAAACAGTTCTGCATTCTCGCGGAACACTCGCCCCCGTGTTTTGAACAATTCCATTTTGCGCGCTAGCGGCTCGGGTATGTCCATATCGCGGACATAGCGCCAGAACGGAGTGTCATCGCGCTGCGTCGCCTTGTAATGCAGGATGATGAAATCGCGGATATCCTCATAAAGATCGCGCATCCCGCGATTATATTCGTCGCGTTCGAGCGGATTGAAGTTTTTGTCTGGAAACAAAGCAAATAGCCGCGCAATGCCGTTCTGGATCAGATGGATGCTGGTTGATTCCAGCGGTTCGAGAAAGCCACCAGAAAGGCCAAGCGCCACGACATTATGACTCCAGCTGAGATCACGCCTTCCGGTGGTGAAACGCAGCCGGCGCGGATCCGCCAAAGCTTCGCCCTCGAGGTTGGCCATCAGCACCGCCTCGGCCGCGTCATCGTCGAGATATTGGCTCGAATAAACATGCCCGTTGCCGCTGCGGTGCTGCAGCGGAATACGCCATTGCCAACCTGCAGTCCGCGCGGTTGACCGGGTGAACGGGTCAGGTGGGCCGATATTGGCGGTCGGAACGGCAATCGCGCGATCCATCGGCAGCCAGTGGCTCCAGTCCTCATAACCTACACCCAGCGTGTCGCCGATCAACAGACCGCGAAAGCCAGAGCAGTCGATGAACAACTCACCTGTGATTTTCGTTCCGTCGGCCAACTCTACGGATTCGACAAAACCGTCGCTGTCGCGGCGATGAACGCGGACAATCTTGCCCTCCTGCCGAACAACCCGATTGGCCTCAGCGTGACGGCGCAAAAACTTCGCATAAAGGGATGCGTCAAAATGAAAGGCGTAGAATAACTCGGAAACCGGCGAACGTGCGGTCGCATTGGCCCGTCCAAACTTCCCCAGCTTTGCCGCCATGGCCGACATGCAATATTCGGATATCGACCGGTGGTCGCCGCGGGCATATTCGCGCAGATATAGCTGATGGAAATTGATGCCATGTAGGTCCTGACCATAATGCCCAAACGGGTGAAAATAGCTTTCGCCCAGCCTACCCCAATTTACAAACTCGATGCCCAGTTTGAATGTACCCTGCGTTTCTCGTAAAAATTCATTTTCATCGATATCGAGCATGCGGTTGAAATTCAGGATCGCCGGAATGGTCGCCTCACCCACGCCAACAGTGCCAATTTCATCTGATTCGATAACAGTTATTTTGCGTTGGCCATTATCCAAAAAACGACCAAAAGCCGCGGCGGCCATCCAGCCAGCGGTGCCGCCGCCAACGATTACAATATCGCGGATTGCATGATTTTCATTGCTCATGTGACTTTTTTGCACCCATTTCCAAACAATTCTCTCGATCGCTTTTTGTACGTTAATTCAGGCCTTGCCAACCGCCAAATAGAAATATAGGTAGCGCTACCAGAAGCGCAATGTGTAAAAATGATAGCGCTATCAATTGGGAGAGGTTACGCCATGGAAAAGCAATCATTGAATTTGTTTGAGTCGATCCGTGCACTGGGGGGTGGGTCGGTGCCGATTTTGCCTTTGAAGTCCAGTGTATCAATGCTTGCGGTTTGTGTGCTGCTGACCAGCGCTCCGTCCTACGCACAAGATGCAGCAGCGGCTGAGACGGAAGACAATGGAGACGCCATTGTTGTCACAGGTATCCGCGCGAGCCTTGCAAACGCGCAGAGCATCAAAAAGAATTCAGACACAATTGTGGATGCCATTACCGCGGAAGACATCGGCGCTCTACCCGACCGTTCCGTAACTGAGGCACTCCAACGGATTCCTGGTGTAGCGATTAACCGCTTTGCTGGTTCGAATGATCCAGACCACTTCTCAGTAGAGGGATCGGGTGTCGTTATTCGCGGCCTGAACTTTGTGCGCTCGGAATTCAACGGGCGCGATTCGTTTGCAGCAGGTGTTGGCGGACAGGCCTTGAACTTTGCGGATGTTCCATCCGAGTTGTTAGGCTCAGTCATAGTCAGCAAAAATGCGACGGCTGACATGATTGAAGGCGGACTTGCCGGAACGGTCAACCTCAACACCCGTAAACCCTTCGATAACAAGGGCTTTCATATTGGTTTGAACCTTGAGGGCAATTATGGCGATTTCCGGAAGGAATGGACGCCTACAGGTTCCCTTCTACTGAGCAACACCTGGGAAACCGGCATTGGTACCTTTGGACTCTTGGGCAATCTTTCCTACTCGCGCATCAAAAGCCGAGCTGATGGCCTGCAGATTTCGAATTTCCAGACAAGAGACGGCGCTTATGTCTTGAAGGCAAATGCAGGCGGCACACAAGTCTGCCGAAATCGTCTGCCTAGCAGCAACAACACAACACTTTTACCCGCTCAGTCCAACAACTGTAATGCAGCGCAAACAACCGGCGCAGATGGTTTTGCAGATCTGCGTTCGGTGGCTTATGCTCCCCTTGGTGGTCAATTCCGCACACAGGAATTCGACCGTACACGTGACGGTCAGGCGCTTGCCTTCCAGTTCGAATCAATTGATCGCAATACTGTGCTGACCGCGCAATTCCTTCGGTCGCACACGACCAACAAATGGGGTGAGCGTACTTTCGAAACAGGCTCGGATCTCTCGGAATATGGTACCCAGCCAATCGGCTGCTTGCAAAACAATCGGGGGCCAGCTGAACTGAGGACCGATGGGACATTTGGCGACGGCACGACCCGGGCAGAATGCCCGATTGGCGCCAGTTTCCAGAACTACACCTATGACGAGAATAATCTGTTCCAAAAGGGATATATAACTAATCCAAGTGACGGCTGGCGCGGCAATCCAAATACGTTCGTCCCAATTGGTGGATTGCAGCAGGTTGCTGTACGTCGCGAAGTTGACGAAGAAAGCACCAACACCGATTATGCTCTGAACTTGCAAACGAAGTTGACGGACAGACTGAGCCTTAGCCTCGACGGGGACTACACAAAGTCGGTAAAGAAAAATCTTGACGTCAGCATCATGGGTTCAACTTGGGCGGATCAGGAGCTGGATCTGACCGGCGACCTACCAGTGGTGATCCCGCACAAACCGAACTATCTTGGGTACAGCTGGGCGGGACCAAACCCGACGCTTGGGGCAATGTCAGATGCGCAATATTTTGCTGACAAGCGCGTTCAATTCTGGCGCTCGGCAATGGACCATATCGAAAATAGTACCGGATCGGAATTTCAGTTCCGCGGTGATCTAGCCTATGACTTTGACGAAACTTCTTTCCTACGTCAGCTCAAGTTTGGTGCTCGATATGCGGACCGCGATCAGACTGTTCGCTACACCACCTATAATTGGGGCGTGCTGAGCGAAGTGTGGGCGGGCAACAGTCCGGTTTCGGTAAGCCAGGTCGGCAGCGGCAATGCTGACTTCTACGCCTTTCCGGACTTCTTTCGCGGACAGTCACCTGGGCCAGCTGGCGCGTACTACTATAATGGCGATCTGATTGGCGATTATGCCGGATCTTCGACCTTTGCTAAATCGGTCAACGCTGCTTGGGTTGCCAATGGCGGCAATGCCGGTTGGGTTCCGCTTGCGGAGCGCGGTGGTGTGACAGCTGGCACAGCATTCCTGCCCTCAGATATCCAACCGGTCAGCCAGCAGGACACGGCCTTGTACCTACAGGCGAAATTCGGTTCCGAGGACTTTGGCGGGATGCGGCTATCTGGAAATATCGGCGTGCGGTATGTTTCATCGGACATTAGGTCTGATGGCCAAATTAGTGTTGGGACGCAGCAGCAGCTTGGCATCTCGCAGCCCTATAGTGTACGCTGCGCACCGGTTACCCGTCCCGGGATTGGGGGCACAATTCCTGCTGGCGGTTTATGCAGCACGTTGAACGCGACGCAATATGCTGCGCTTCAGACATTTGCCAATGGATCGAACCTATTTGACTCTGCTCAGAGCAATTATGATTATTTCCTACCGAGCTTTAATGCCAAACTTGGTGTTTCAGACGATGTGAATTTCCGATTTGCGGCGTCGAAGGTACTTACCAGGCCTGATAATGCCTATCTTCGGAACTTCTTGAACACCGGCCTAGATGGTGCAGGAAATCTGACGGCACAAACTGGCAATCCTTACCTAACGCCCGCAACCGCATGGCAGTTCGACCTGACGGCGGAATGGTACTTTGCTCGGGTTGGTTCGCTGACCTTCGATGTCTTCTACAAAGATATCCGTGACTTCTTTTATCAGGCAGTCACCGATCGTTCTATTACCAACAACGGCGTTACGCAGAACGTCCTTGTGCGTGGCCCGGCCAACTTTGACGGGAAGGGTAAAGTAAAAGGTTTCGAAATTGCCCATCAGCAGACCTATGATTTCCTCCCCGGATTTCTGGATGGTCTTGGTACGTCGGCCAACTATACTTACATCAAGAGCAAGGGGCTTCCGAATACGTTCCTAAACGGCGGCAATCTGGCCGCTAACTCCACAGTAGCTCCCGGCAATCTGCCGCTTGAACAGCTATCGAAGCATAATGTGAACGCAACTGTCTTCTATGAAAAGGGACCAGTTTCGCTCCGTGCGGCTTATAACTGGCGCTCACGCTTCTTGCTGACTGCATCGGATGTGATTTTCCCATATTATTCGATCTACAACGAGGCGACTGGACAGTTGGATGCGTCTGCATTCTTTAGCGTGACTGATAACATTAAGATCGGGGTCCAAGGCGTTAACCTGCTTAATGAGGTGACCAAGACTTCGCAGGCCTATACCGGTAACCCCAGTCTACTGGCACCGCGTTCCTACTTCATGAACGACCGCCGCTTCTCGTTCATCGCTCGGGCGAATTTCTAAGCCGGATTGGTGACAATATCGCAATATAATGGCGCCGTCTGACCCGCTCAGGCGGCGCCGTTGTAACCACCTGGCTCTCCTCCAAGCACGATTAGCGTCTAGCTTAAGGGAGTGGCCGATTATGAAACGAACAAGGTTTTAAGAGAAGGGTAAACAATAGTTCGTTCCCCGGGGTCTGCACCGCAACCTCAAGGCCATAAGCCATCGCCAATCACACCAATTCGGACGCCTCGCGCGAACTGCCGAGGGCGGGCGTACGCGGCAACATCGCTAAGGAAAAATTCGCGGTAGATGGCGACAGGAACTTGATCAAGTACGTGCCGTGTCAATGGCCGCCCTTAAGTCTTGTTCTGTCAAAGGAAGTTGACGCAGGCGCACGCCACATGCAGCGAAGATCGCGTTGGCAACGGCTGGAATGACAGGCGGCAGGGCAGGTTCACCTAGGCCCGTTGGCGGAAATTCACTAAGCACAAACTGCACGTCAACCTCAGGCGCTTGAGGCATACGCATCATCGGAATATCTTGAAAGTTCGTCTGAACCGCTCGGCCCTTTGAGAACGTAATTTCTGCCGACATAGAACCAATACCATCCATCACGGCACCCTCAACTTGGTTTTTGGCTGCGCTTGGATTGACGATCTGGTTTCCGACATCCCCTACCGCCCAGACCTTGAGAACGCGCCATTTGCCATCGTCCGTCACTCTGACCTTCGCAACTTCAGCAAAATATCCATGGTGGCTAAAATAGGTTGCCACGCCCATGCCCTCGCCTTTGCCGGAGGCCCTACTTCTCCAGCCCGAACGCTCCTCGACAGTCTTCAAGACAGCGCGCATTCGCGCCGGATTGTATCCCCCGAACCGATCTCCGTTGTAATCATCAATGTGGGCATTGAGATGGGCCAGACGGAAGGCAATCGGATCCTGGCCCGCACCATGAGCGATCTCGTCGCAAAAAGTCTCGTGCACAAAAGCAAGCGCGTTAGAAACAGGTGCACGCAGGTAACCTGTTGGTATGGTGGTTTCAATCTTGGAGAACTCAACACGGGTGTGTGGAGCGACGGTCAAAGCGAATGCGTTACCTGCGACCTCATCGCCTTGTACAATCTTGCCTTCACGGGTGAAGTTCACACTGTGGCTAATATAAGCTGCCAACTTACCTGATGCATCAACGCCGGCACGGACACGGTAGTAACCTCCGGGGCGAAAGAAATCGTGAGCGACATCATCCTCGCGCGCCCAGACCAGTTTGACTGGTGCACCTGCCTTTTGCGCAATAGCGACGGCTTCTGCCATGTAGTCGTTCTCGAGCCGACGACCAAAGCCTCCCCCACATCGTCGCATATGGACGGTGACGATGGCCGGATCGATGGAAAGCGTCTTTGCAATGAGCGCCTTGCCGTCATTAGGTTGCTGCGTCGGCGCCCAAATTTCGACGCCCTCAGCTTTTACCACGGCTGTACAGTTTTGCGGTTCCATCGGGACGTGGGCCAAAAATGGCACGTTGTATTCGGCGTCAAAAGTGTGGGTAGCCGATCTCAAAGCAGCGTCAGCATTGCCGCGTTTTTCTTTGACCTCGCCCTCGCCTAGCAACAGCGTCTTGGCGGTTTGGGAATAGATTTCACTGTCGTGCAATTTACCGACGGCTTCATCCCATACCGGTGAAAGCAGGGCGCGCGCAGCCTGCGCGTACCACCAACTAGTGGCGACAATTGCAATACCATCCTTCAGCCCATGCAGATCCGTGCCCTTAAGCACAAATACGTCTTTGACGCCGTTGGCGGCCTTCGCAGCGGAAAGATCGCACGAGATGAGCCGCGCGCCATAAACTGGTGACTTCAAATAAACCGCGTACAACATGCCGGGCAAGCTCACGTCGATGCCAAAAATCGGTTCGCCCCTAACGATTTTTGGATTGTCATATCCTTTCTGTGTCTTGCCAATTAGCAAAAAGTTTTTAGGGTCCTTTAGCGTAAGCTTAGTAGGATCGGGTGGAGCCAGAAGCGCGGCTTCGGCGGCCAATTCACCATAGTCAAACGTTGCGCCGTCCTTGTGCCTTACTTTGCCAGCCTTTGTTGTGAAGGCGTCATGCGTGGCTTTCATACGTCTTGCAGCCGCCTCGATCAGAAGCCAACGCGCTGCAGCCCCGACCTGGCGCATCGGCATGTATTCCAGAGCGGTCGCCATACTGCCGCCAGCAAACTGAGCGCCGAAGCGCTTGTCATCGGAGGCGGCGGTTTCTATCCTCACATTGGCCCAAAGGACATCTAGTTCTTCGGCAATAAGCATGGGAAGGCTGGTCATGACCCCTTGGCCAATTTCAGGATTTTTGGCTATGAGGGTCACTATGCCGTCAGACGAGATAGCGACATAATCGGTTACTGCTGTCACTGGACCTGGATCGTCCTTTTCTGTGCAGGCCGACAAGCCGAAACCAAGCAAAAGCCCTCCTCCGGCCAAGACGCCAGATTTCAGAAAAAGCCGACGTGTTGTTTCCATTTCAGGCCTCCGTGCCGCGGTTGCGAGTGTCGTCTACGGGCTGTCCCGATGCTGATTTGATCGCTGCCCTTATGCGCTTGTACGTAGCGCACCGACACAGATTGCCTTCCATCGCCACGTCAATGGCTGCGTCGTCAGGTGTGGGGTTCTGGGTCAACAGAGCCGTCGCGGTCATAATCTGACCGGCCTGGCAATAGCCGCACTGAATAACGTCGAGTTCGAGCCAAGCTTCCTGAATGGCGCGTCCCTGGCGGCTGCCAGCTATGCCTTCTATAGTCACGACTTTGCCGTCACCGATGCCGCCGACCGGGGTGATGCACGCTCGCACGGGTTCTCCGTCGATATGGACCGTACAGGCACCGCACTGAGCAACACCGCAACCGAATTTGGTCCCCTTTACATCCAGCTCGTCCCGCAACACCCAAAGGAGGGGCATTTCGTCTGGTACTTTAAGTTGTCGAGGTTGGCCATTAACCGAAAGTGTGATCATCCTACTCTTCCTTAATCCTTGTCGTGTTTCGAGAGTAACTTTACGACAACCGGATGATTTAGCCCGTCGACCGTTGAGTCAAGCCAGGCGTTGAATCCGTTCAGATCGCGCACGCCGCTCAAGTCCTGCACCCAAGTCGCGCCAAAAGCATAGCGCACATGACCTGGATCCTTAAATGTCACGAAATAGGTTCGCCCATCGTCTCGCACGTCTCCCGTTGTGTCCTTTGGCTTGAAGAAAATGGCTAGGCCCAGATTGTCATTCGTAAGAGCCTGCTCGCCCCATGAAGCAAAATAGCTCCATGCTTCTGACTTCTCACCCTTCAGTAGCAGAACCCCTGGATGATGGCGGAAGCCGGCGGCAAAGGGAGAAACTGATCCGGTTGCTGCAGCATCGACAAAGGTAAGAGCCTGCCCGTATGAAATCTTGTAGTGGGCACGCAACGAACCTCCGCCGGAATCGAAGTCGGAATGCGTTACGATTGCATGACCTGTAATTGCGGTATTAGCAACTTCGGCCGCAATAGTCGATGGACCGATTTGTTCGGCCTTGCCGTTTTTCACGATGCCGATGCCACCACTCCCCAGGCTCTTGTCGACCTGAAAAATGTCCTGCCCCCAATCATTCATTACATGATAGTCGCCTTCGTTTTGTCCTATGGACGGCAGGATGGGTCTAGGTAATTTCTTGCCGTAAATGTCGGTGACGCTACGTTCATCCAAGTAAAGCCTGTAGGCAACCTTGTCCGACTCCCAACCTATGCCTTCAAAGGCGATCAGGCCATCATGGATAAAATGTTCAGCGGGGACTTGGTAGGACTTGCGCAGGTGAAAAGTACCGCCCTTAAGCAATCCGTCTTCCATTTTCCCGCCGTCTTGTACATTCAATATTGCGTGCACAAGTTCGGGCAAAGGTGCGGGTTGCGGCCGAACGCTGACCTGCAACGTTTGATGCTGCTTGATCGGCATGACAAAGCTTAGGATGCCGCGTTCATATTGCGCCGGGTAGACGGCGCCGCCTGTTTCCACCGACCATCCGCCAGCACGACTTTCTGGGAGCCCCATGGCGATCTGGGCAATGGCCGCCCCCTGATCAAAGCGAGAAGGGTTATAGACTTCAAGGCTTGCTACGACAGACGGTGCCGGAAGGTCAAGGTCGGCCACCTCACCAGCAGCGAGCAAAAATGCGCCAACACCGTATAGCTGGGTATCATCGTAAACTACAGCTTCGGGCCGGTCGCTTATCGACTGAACGTAGCCGAGCCTACCATCCTTTTGAACGGAACGCACAAGAGCTGCCCATCCTTTGCGGACATGGGGCTCGTACGTGGATCGATCCAGCAACCCAGTTTTTACACCCCACGCAAGTCCGTACGTGAAGAAGCCTGTACCACTTGACTCGGGCGGACTGACCGCAGCATCGCCGAGCAAGGACGGAGACCAGAAACCATCAGGCTTTTGAAGAGCAATGAGCGCGACTGCCATCTCTTTGAAGATGCGTTCCATATAGGTGCGGTCCGCATCGCCTTCAGGAAGCAGCGAAATCATCCGCGCCAGACCAGCGAAAACCCAGCCGTTGCCTCGGCTCCAGAATATCTTTTTTCCATTGATGCCGCGCCGCTCGAAAAAGCGGCTGTCCCGGAAATAGAGGTGCGATGCCGGGTCATAGAGCTTGCCAGTTGTCGCGCGAAATTCTCTCTTTGCATAGTTGGCGTAACGCAGATCGCCGGTGACCTTGCTCATTTCCAGCCAAACAGGGGGTGCCATGAATAGCGCATCACTCCAGCACCAGCGATCTCGGCAGGTCAAACCGTTGCCAACAAAGTTTAGATCATTGACCGGAGGCTTCGCCAGGATTTCGTCGAGGCGCGCGCGCATCGGCACAATCGCGGCGTCACCGGCACCGTGCCGCGATGCCCAGAAATAGCTCGATCCGATGATGTGGTCGTCGGCGTCATTGATCATGTCACCAAGTCGCCAGCCGTTGGCTTGTCCTCGGGCGCGAATAACTGCGGCGAATTCCGGCCGGGACGAATGATCCGCCAAAGACATGAGGCCGACAAACAGTGCACCCTGCTCCCAGCCTCTTGGGTCGGGGTAGGCGGCAGAGGGGTTCGGCTTTAAGCCTGCTGCCATGGTAGCCAATTGATAGTTCCCGACCTTTTCAGCCAGTGCAACAACTTCTTGTCGATTCCAAGGGATTGCTGAAGGCGCTGAAATCACAGATGCGCTTGCGGGCCTAAGTTCCCGCGAATGGACCTCAGAGGTCATCACGCAGACTGCCAATACGCAGCATGCCAGTGAAACGGCTTTACGAAAGATGGCCATTCATTTCTCCCAGAAAGGACCGTCAAGCGCGCCGGGTGGACAGGCAAACTTGCTCGGCCCGGCAATCTTTCCAATGTGGCGGATCATGTGAATGATCCGTGCAAATATGAAAACGAATATGTTGACGCCTTTCATGCGCAGTTGTTGATTACGTGGATGGGCGATTGTCGAACGAGATGTCGTCGATGAAAAAGCTGTTCTGCGTGTCAGCACCAACAGTCAAATCAAGTTGTATCTGACTTACGTTGTGTGGGTTGAAGCCTTTGGACTCAACTAAATCTCGAAGTGGAACTCGCACTTCATGCCAATTGCCGTCAAAAATGTCAGGCGCGTAAGTTAGGACGTCGATACGCGTGGAATGTTGTTCGGGCGTATCAAGCACCGCCCCGTTGCATTGCAGATTGAGCCGGAACTGAACGGGCTTGCCCCGAACCTTTATCCAGAAGCTAAAGGTTTCTAGCCCCGAAACATCGGTACCTATGTCGTCACCGGTCTTGAAGTTGAACCAGTTCCAGCCTGCGCCAATCCACTCGTTGTCGCCCGAGAATTTGAATTCGAGCGCCGAAGATCCGCTATGCGCTTCTATTGTTTGTGGACCAAAGGTCGATCGCGTCGGGTTCACCCAACCGCCACCCACATTTGCGGTTTCGCCATTCCAGACCACGACGCGGTGTTGGCCAGAGGAATTCTTTGACGCCTGCGGGTTTTTGGCGGCGGCCGGGTTTGCGGCGATCGCATGACCAACAAGCAGAGCCAGGGCAAGCATCGGTGGGGCCGCGCGGCCTGCGATTTTCACTCCGTGGGGCATGCGGCACCCGCCTTGGTTTCAGTTAGCCTGACGTCAGCAAGAGAAAGGTCAAGCGAACCGCCTGTTTCCAGGTGCAAGATTGTTGGAGTGGCCGCCAAATCCTGCCCCTTGAAGCATGACAATGGAACCGCGATGGTCGCGTAAGCACCAGGAGCAAGGCTTTTCAGAACTCTAGTAATTGGTACCGATGCGCTTCCCACACCGAGCCTGACATCGCTCGTCGGCGGCACGTTGATGCGTAGGTTGAGAGAAAGCAGCATGGCGCCGTTGGCCTCTCTTGCAATGTCTGATGGTTTATTGGCCCCCATCTCTGCCCAAGCCTTGGACTTGCCGTTCCAAGCCAAGTGCACAGCCCCGTCGCTTTGAGGCTCCGCCATTAACCCTGCCGAACCGTACAATGTCGTCTTGGTTCCAACATAGTCCATGCGAGGCGCATTGCTGTCGCCGAGCCACAGCCTATAGCCGTTCCAGACTTCTCCTTTGGTGTAATAGACGTTCCTTTCGCCGTACCGCGTCGTGTCGGCGACCTCGGGCAAGATGGGCGTTACTACCCGCGTTGCGTAAGAAAGTCCAAAGCCATAAGCGAATTGAGGATCATAGGCTGCGTCACCGATGTTCAGAGGCGTTTGATCAGGGCGCTTGGGCCACGAAAAGCTTAACCGCCCTTGAAAATCATATTGGGGAGTTCCGTCAGGGCGTGACAAGAGAACATCTGCAACGCCAGCACCCTCCGAGCCCGGCAGCCACGCTTCCACAAACGCATCGGCTGCATTTATTTGGGGGTTCACGTACAGAGGTCGCCCCGACATCATGACGGCGACGACTGGTATACCCTGCTTCTTGAGATTGCGGATAAGTTCCAGACTTTCGACGTTATTGTGATGCAAAGCCACGTCGCTCTGATCGCCCATGAACTCCGCGTAAGGCTTTTCACCGAAAACGACGATGGCAACATCTGGCTTTTGAGGCGATGTGCCATCCGGACTTAGTAGCGCTTGACCGCCGGAAGCTTCGATCTGCGCCTTCAAGCCTTCATATATCGATGTTGCACCTGGAAAATCATTCGGACCGTTGTCTGCACCCTGCCAGCTCAACGTCCAGCCTCCGGATTGCATGGCGATGCTGTTGGCACCGTCGCCAGCGACAAGAACGGTTGCGTTCGGACGTATCGGAAGGACACCATTGTTTTTGAGCAAGACCAAGGATTTCCGAACCGCTTCACGAGCAACAGCGCGATGCGCCGGCGTCCCAATGGGCTGGAGGCTCGTCGCACGATTGGCCGGTGACGGCGCATCAAACACGCCCATGCGAAACTTAACGCGCAGAATTCGCCGGACCGCATCATCTAGACGGCTCTTCGGTATTTCACCGGACTTCACCTGGCGTACTAAGTTGTCGTAAAGAGCCTTCCAGTCTTGTGGTTGGTTAAATATGTCCAGCCCAGCATTGAAAGCTACCGAACAATCAGAATTGCTGCACCCGGGTATCTGGCCGTGAGCCAACCAGTCGCCCATGATAAAACCGTCAAACCCCATCCTGCCCTTCAATACGTCAGTCAGGAGTGCCTTGTTGGCGTGCAACTTGACCCCGTGCCACGAATTGAACGAGGCCATGACAGATTGCGTGCCGGTATTGATGGCCTGAACATAAGGCGCCCCATGCAGACGGGAGAGGTCCGCTTCCGAAACTGTGGAGTCGCCTTGGTCCCTGCCCCCATCCGTAGAGCCGTCGCCGAGGAAGTGCTTGGCCGTTGCAATAACGTGATCAGGCCCCAGGAAGTCAGACCCCGTGCCCTGTATGCCCGCAACCATCGCGGCCGCATACTGCGAAACGATATTCGGGTCTTCCGAATAGCTCTCGTAGCTGCGCCCCCAGCGGTCATCACGCGCGACAGCAATGGTGGGAGCGAACGTCCAATCCATGCCCGTTGATCGAACTTCGGCAGCCGTTACTTCGCCTATGCGGCGCAAGAGTTCAGGGTCATGGGCAGCGCCGAGACCGATATTGTGCGGAAAGAGAGTGGCGCCGTAAACATTATTATGACCGTGCACTGCATCGGATGCCCAGATCAGGGGTATAGTGACCTTCTTACCTGGCACAACCGACGCCTGATAATAGGGCTCTATCAAGTCAAGCCAATCTTTGACCGTTGAATGCTTGTTACCGCCCGGCACAGCGCCGCCGCCGTTCTCAATCGAGCCTATGTGATATTTGGTCACTTCCTCGGGCTTAATAGTCTTCCACTCTGGTTGAATGACCTGACCGACCTTTTCCTCAATGCTCATCTGGGCGAGCATGCGCCCGATCCTGGCCTCTTTCGATGCGCTGAGCCCAATGGGCGACTTCGCTTCTGGCCAAAGCTTTGGATGGACTGTCGCGCCGGTTGCCGTGGACCGAGGACGGGACTCTGCGGCAGAGGTGCTCGCGACTAGGGCAAGAGATGACACGATAATCCACAAGCGGATTTTCAAACTTTTAGTACGCATGTTTGCCCTCTCACACAGCACCTATTGATATTTATATGGTAACGTTTCCATCCTACATATCCCCATATTGAAAGCGAGTGCAAGGGATTATCAATGGATTTGGTATAAAGAAGCTCGGCAGTATTGACATCGTTTTCATGTTTTGGTTAGTCAAACTAATGATAGCGCAACCAGGGACATTATTGATGAATTCCTATTTCCAGTTAGGCGATGACGAAGCGCGAATTGCTATTGACCGGTGTATAGCCGAATTGAAGACGCGCAAGAAAACGGGAAGCGTTGCTGTTGCAGACAGTCACGGTGAGCTGGTTGGTCTATTACGAATGAATGGCGCGGGTTTCGCTACGGCAACCATCGCGACCAACAAGGTATTCACATCGTCGCGCTTGCGCCAACCCAGTGGTGATCTCGGCAAGGCCGCAGCGGAAGGCGGTTGGGACGTTCATTATCATGGCGATTCCCGATATCTCGGGTGGGAAGGTGGAGCACCGGTCTTTTTCCAAGGGGCTTGCATTGGGTCCGTCGGTGTCAGTGGCCTGACCGGTGAAGAAGACTTCGAAATCGCGCAAATGGGCGTAGCTGCAATTCTTGCTTCTTTGGATTGATTTCAATGGCCTTTCCCGTTCCTTATTCCGCTGCCTCCACTAGATACGATACCATGCCTTATCGTCGTTGCGGCCGCAGTGGACTGAAGCTGCCTGCCATCTCGCTGGGCCTTTGGCAAAATTTTGGCGGCGATGATGTTTTTGAAACAGGCAGGTCGATCTTGCGTTATGCATTCGATAACGGGATCACTCATTTCGACCTCGCAAACAACTATGGCCCGCCATACGGCTCAACTGAGGAGAATTTTGGCCGCGTTCTGGCGACTGATTTCAAGTCGCACCGCGACGAACTGATCATCTCGACAAAGGCTGGCTGGGATATGTGGCCTGGGCCCTATGGTGATGTTGGCGGGTCGCGCAAATACTTGATTGCTTCTTGCGATCAGAGTTTGAGGCGCATGGGCGTTGACTATGTCGACATCTTCTATTCACATCGCGTCGATGCCGACACTCCACTGGAGGAAACCATGGGGGCGCTTGCTACATTGCATCAACAAGGCAAGGCTTTGTACGTTGGCATTTCTTCTTACTCTCCGGAGCTTACAGCTCGTGCTGCAGAAATTCTAGCATGTCATAATGTTCCCCTCCTAATCCACCAGCCCTCCTATTCGATGCTAAATCGTTGGGTCGAGGACAAACTCCTTGAAACTCTGGATGACTTGGGAACTGGATGCATTGCTTTTTCGCCGCTAGCGCAGGGACTTCTAACTAAGAAGTATCTTAATGGCGTACCTACCGATGCTCGTGCAGGCAAGGCTGGGTCCTTTAGCCCCGACTTGGTGACCGAAGCCAATTTGCAGCGAATACACGGTTTGAATACGATCGCGGAGCAGCGAGGGCAGACCTTGGCGCAAATGGCTATAGCGTGGGTTCTTCGCGACCCGCGTGTGACCTCAGCATTGGTTGGTGCCCGCACAGTCGCCCAACTTGCCGACACATTAAAAGCACTGCGCAACTTAGCATTTAGCAAAGATGAGCTCGCTGACATTGATACTTACGCCGGCGATGGCGGTCTCAACATCTGGAGCGTTTCGTCCGACCTAACGGATTGCGTCGAATTATAGTCACCTTGCTTAGAGAACACTTCAAAGCACATTATCAGGGAATGAGGCGAAGGAACGCATCATGAAATCAAATCTCGTCCGGCTGTTGCTCGCCAGTATCGTTTCATTCGCAAGCCTCGGCTTCACAAACAATGGCCTACCCGAAGCGCCAGTCGGAACTGATCCTGTATCAAAGTCAAATACAGGAATGGCGCGTTCCGGCTTACCGCACTCAGTAAAAAGACAAAACGTCCTAACCATAGCGGAAAAGGTCGCAGATCATCAGATTGCAATGCTTGCAGCTGGTCAGGTGCATCCAAGGAACGCTGCCGATTCTACCGACCCAAAAGGTTGGGTTCAAGGCGCTTTTTTCATCGGTCTGACGCATCTTGCCGATCGCAGTCTCAAGCCGCAATATCGGGAATTCCTCATGGCGCGGGGCGAGAGCAATCGCTGGGAATTGGGACGTCGTCTGTATCATGCCGATGACCATGCAGTTGGGCAAGCTTATCTATGGGCTGCACGTAATGGAGCAGGACAAGAAGCTATCGCGCCTATGCGGAAGGCTTTTGATCTGATCTTAGCTCATCCGTCACAAACAGACCTCGCCTTTGTCGAGCGCCCCGCCGGTGCGGGGGATCCGCTATGCTTTGATCGGTGGTGCTGGTGCGATGCCCTGTTCATGTCGCCCCCAGCCTTGGTTGAACTTAGCAAGGCAACCGGCGACCCGCGTTATGCGGCGTTTGCCAAATCTGAGTTCTGGGCCGTGACGGACTATCTCCAGGACGCACAAAGCAGCCTGTATTTTCGCGATAGCCGGTTTTTCGAACGGCGGGGCAAGGACGGTGAGAAGATATTCTGGAGCCGCGGCAACGGCTGGGTATTCGCTGGCCTAGCAAATCTTTTGACGCACCTGCCGAAATCCGATCCAGATCGGGCGAGGTTCGAGGGGCTTTTCCAGACCATGGCGGCCAAGCTTGCCTCCATACAAAAGACCGATGGCTATTGGAACGCATCGCTTCTTGGTGCTCCAAAAGACACCTTACCTGAGTCAAGTGGCACAGCGTTTTACGTTTACGGTCTGGCTTGGGGCATAAATTCCGGTCTGCTCGATCCGTTGGTCTACCAACCAAATGTTGAGCGTGGCTGGCAAGCCTTAACGCGTGCAGTCCATAAAAATGGCAAACTGGGATGGGTTCAACCCATCAGTGATCGGCCGGAAATGAACACTTTTGACGACACACAAATCTATGGCGTTGGCGCCTTCCTACTCGCCGCCTCGGCGGTTGCAGACTTGTCGGAAGCCAAGAATGATCGACAGAAGTCTCGGTAAAAGGCATGATCATTGCCGAATTTAGAACCAACGACATCCCTCTAAGTCTATCATTACTAGCATCCATATCTTCCATGACTTTAGGTTCAGCACAAATTTTTACACAATTGCGCGCCGGGATATGGTTGACTGTAATGAGCCTTCTGGCTTTGGGGCTCGCCTCACCGATTTCCGCGGACGTCGGTTCAGCATTTCGCCACCCCGGGGCAATGAATACAGCCGCCAGTCTTGACTGGGTCAAGGCAAAGATCGACGAAGGCAAGGAGCCTTGGACCAGCACCCTACAAGAAGTTGAACAAAAAGCACTGCCGGCCAGCGCAGCGCTTGCGGTGATCGATGCCGGCGACCAAGCTCAGGCAGCCGCCTCCAAATCAGACGCTGTTAAAGCCTATGCAAACGCTCTGGCATGGCGCCTCACCGGCAAAAGGAGATATTCGCGCCAATCTAGCGCCATACTGAGAATGTGGGCGGACTTTCGAGGTTTCGTGGGGACGACCGACCAAGACAAGCTGCACGCTGGCTGGATTGGTGTGTTATTCGGCGAGGCCGCCGAGATCATGCGAACATCACCAGATTGGAAGGCTGACGACATAGCCGCTTTCCAAACTATGTTTCGGCGCGCTTTCTACCCGAAGCTCTCAACCCCCAGTCGCTGGAATGGGAATGTCGACCTAACTCAGATTGACGCGCTGATGACGATCGCGGTATTCAACGATGACAAGGACGAATTCAAACGCGGCCTTCAAAGGCTAGAAGTCCGAAGTAAAGCCTACATTTTTCTAGAGTCGGATTTAACCCCTGCCGCTATCGAAGGTGATGGCGGCAATAGTCCCGCGTTTTGGTTCCACCCAACTAAATGGGCCGATGGGCTAACTCAGGAAACCTGCCGCGACAATGGTCATCATGCCCAGTTTGGGTTAGCGTCGGCCCTACACGCGGCCGAAATAGCGTGGAACCAAGGTGTCGATGTATACACGCCTCATATGAGGCGGTACACAGCGGCAATGGAGCTTATGGCTCGTCAGCTTTTGACAGGCAACATGCAAGGGACCTGTAGGAGTGCGATGGCGACCGCCAATATATTTGACACTTTTGAAGTAGGATTCAACCACTACAGCCACCGCATGGGACTGCCCTTGCCATTTACCGAAAGACTCATTTCCGAGCGTGTGAAACCTGATGGGATGTCGGAATTGAACATATTCCATGAAACCCTGACTCATTCAAAGGCGCCGATGATCACGTCGAGCCACGAACGGTGACTATCGACATTTTTCTTAGAAATATGAGCCGCTTGGGCAACGGAAGAAAGCCCAAAAAGGGCAATGATCTAAACAATTCGATCAAAAGAGGCGTTTTTCAACAACTTCCCAAACAATACTGATCAAGACAAGCCCGGACGTCGTCAAATTACATCTTGTACCAACGAGCTTTATGGAGCCATGGAGGTCAACCTCTCGGCCCCGTCGAACTTCGAATAACCAGACGGTGAGGCAGTATTTCCGCCTTTACAGCACTATCCTCAGGAGAATCGATCGCTCGCAGAAGTCGTTTCGCGGCGCCTATACCAATGTCCCTAGCGGGCTGAAGGACCGTCGAGAGCGGCGGGTTAGCTATGGCTGCGTATCGGGTGTCGTCAAAGCCCATGATCGACAAGTCTTCTGGAACCCTGACGCCGCGCCTTGAGGCAAGACCCAAAACACCAAGGGCCATGTCATCGTTGGCGCAAAAAATAGCCGTCGGCATGACTGATCGCGCGAAAATCTCTATGGCGGCATTGACGCCTCCATTGGACGTCAGGTCGGAATGAACAATGTTAACTTCATCGAGGGGTAGTTTAGATGATTGAATTGCGGCACAAAATCCTAACTCTCGATCTTTCGTGACAAAGGATTGCTTTGGCCCTGAAACAAATACAATATCCTTATGACCGGAGGTGATAAGGTACTGCGTTGCATCATAGGCAGCCTGATAATTGTCGATATGCACACTCGGAAACTGACCAAGGTCAGCGCTGATAGGCTCCAGACCGATAACTATCGGGAGCGATTTGGATTTGTTTTTTTCAATCAACTTCTTGCTGAAAGGCAAGGTGGAGCACAAGAGGATCACGCCCTCAACCTGTTTGGCAACCAACATTTCAATAAAGTTGTTGTCGTTTACCTCAGGTCGCGACTCTGTCAGGATGATTGAATAACGAGTGCCGAGAACTGCCCGAATGCCTTCTAAAATTTCAGCGAACAGCCAGCTACCAATTTCATGAACAACAACTAGAATAATGTTGGTCTTACCGCGGCGAAAGTTTTGCGCCAGCATGTTAGGGCTGAAGTTAATCTCTTCAATTACTCGACGGACCCTCGCAAGCGTCTTTTTGCCCACCTTTTCTGGTGAATTCAGGCACCTTGAGACAGTAGTAACCGAAACCCCAGCAAGCTTGGCTACTTCCACGATTGTAGAGTTTGACAAAAGTCTCTCCTAAATTTTTACGACAGACAACCTGAGCCACGTCAATTAACAATAACCCAATAAGCTGTTCCGCGTTACAGTGCCAGCGTCAAGCTTTGATCAGGATCTGAGCCTCGGTTTGCGTATAAAATATCTCGCCATTCAGCAGTTCGTCGTACCTTGACCCATTCAAATCACCATAAAAGCGGCTTTTTCATAAGCAGCCGGGATTGATGTGGACCGCCTTCACGCCGATGTCCGCTAGCCGCTGCTGCACGTCATTGGCGATAGATTTCAGGCATTTTTCCGAACGTCTGCTAGACCGCAGAGCAAGGTGAACCGTTCTGGTGCCATCTTCGATCGAAACCAAAAGGAACTTGCAGCTATCATGCGTACCTTGAAAAAGTGATAGGATCACATGTGCGCGAGGCGCTTCGGCCGCAACCGAATGCGAATAACGCCGCAATTTCATAAACGGGCACTGTGCCGCAAAAAAAGAGGCCGTAAAACGGCCTCTTTCAAAGTTAGTTTGATGGCAGTTCAGCCGACCATATCTTCCAGCTCGGTGCCTTTGGTTTCATGAACATATTTCAGCACGAACATTATCGAGATGAAAGCGAACGCCGCATAAAAGCCATAAGTGATCGGCAGTCCGATATTCGCCGCGAGCCACGGGAAGCTCATGGAAATCGCAAAGTTCGCTGTCCATTGCGCAGCCCCTGCTACCGCTAAGCCTGAACCACGTATCTGGTTGGGGAACATTTCTCCCAGCATCACCCACATCACTGGCCCCCAACTGAAGTTGAAGAAGCTCACATAGACATTGGCAGCGATCAAAGCGACCGTTCCCACACCGCCGGGCAAAACCAACTGGCCATCGACAAATGTTCCGCTCGCGAAGCAGATGGTCAATATCCCGAGGGTCACCGCCATGCCGATCGAACCGATCAGCAACAGAGGCTTACGTCCGATCTTGTCGATAAGGCCAATCGACACCAAGCACGCAGCAATTGACAACATTCCGCTGAGGATATTGATTTTGAGCGAGTCTGCTTCACTGAAGCCGACCGCCTGCCAGAGCACTGCTCCGTAATAGAACACTACGTTGATGCCTACAAGTTGCTGGAACACGGCAAGGCCGATCCCAACCCAGACGATCTTCCTCCATTTACCAGTTTTAGGATCGTTGAGATCGGACAATTTGGGTTCGTGGTCACCCGCAAGCGACGCTTTGATTTCCTGCACCTTAGTCTTTGCAACGGCGGCCCCGAACAGCCGTGTCATAACTTGTTCGGCCTCTGCAAGGCGGCCCTTCGCGACTAGAAAGCGAGGGCTTTCCGGGATGACAAGCAACGTGACAAGAAACAGTACGGCTGGAACCGCCTGCACCCAGAACATCCAGCGCCATGCCGGATAGCCCAGCCAGAACTCACCAAGCGATGACCCTGCTGATTGTGCGAGAAAATAATTGGCTAGGAAGGCCCCTGTCAGACCGGCAATAATCATCACCTGTTGAACACTCGACAGTCGTCCCCGAATATTTGCTGGCGTCACTTCGCTGATATAGGCCGGAGACAATACGCTGGCCGCGCCCACGGCAGCCCCGGCAAAGAAACGCGCAACGGCAAGAATAAGCGCTGAACTAGCCGCGCCCGATGCAAAGGCGCTGATGATGAACAGGATCGCAGCGATCATCATGACCTTTTTGCGGCCAATGTTATCCGCAAGCCGCCCCGCCATGAAGGCGCCAACGGCACAGCCCGGCAGCAACGCGCTGACCGTCAGGCCAAGCGCACCTTCGCTCAAACCAAAGGTCGTTTTTAGCCCTTCCTGCGTTCCATTGATTGCGCCCGAATCATACCCGAACATGAAACCGCCAATCGTGGCAACGCCCACAATGGCGGCAATGAGCGGCATATTGAGCTGCTCTCCCGATTTCTCAGTCATGAAATTTCCCTCCTCATGCGCCGGAATAGATGTCCAGCAACCCATTTATGTTGCGCTGATGGTAGCGCTATCGTCAGCGGTTTGCAGTTAAACTGCCCATCTGTCAACGCTGAGGGGCTAAGTGACGGATGCTAGTTACACTATAACAACGCAAACGAAAAAGCGGTGAGAAGGGTTTTTAAAGATAACTCAACTTATTCAATGTTATGATCCAAATATCAGAAAAATGTTAGCGCTACCGTTTAGTTGCTGATATTGATAAATGCATCAGGTGGCGAGGGTTTGAGTGTATGTATCTGGGGATCGACATCGGGACGTCGTCGGTGAAGGCGATTCTCATGGACGAGCGTGGTGCCGTGGTTGAACGTGCCAGTTCCCCTCTGTCGGTTTCACGCCCATATCCGCTCTGGTCAGAACAGGATCCAACCGACTGGTGGGCGGCAGCCAATAACGCGGTCAGCGATCTCGATTTGCAGCGCCGCCAAGCTGTAAAAGCAATTGGCCTGTCGGGGCAAATGCACGGAGCTACCCTACTCGGCAGCGACAACCGCGCGCTCCGTCCCGCCATCCTGTGGAACGACGGCCGTAGCAACGGACAATGTGCAGCGCTTGAGGCAAGTATTCCCGATCTTGGCCAAATCACCGGCAACCGCGCCATGCCAGGCTTTACAGCGCCAAAGCTACAATGGGTGCGTGAGAACGAGCCTGTTATCTTCGAGCAGGTCAAATCTGTGCTGTTACCCAAGGATTATGTCCGGCTGCACATGACGGGTGACCTGGCATCCGACATGTCGGATAGTGCAGGCACATTATGGATGGATGTCGGCAACCGTGACTGGTCCGATGTCATGCTGGCAGCAACTGGGCTTAACCGCGTGCACATGCCAAAGTTGTTTGAGGGCAACGAGTTTACAGGGGAACTTCGCGCCGAAGTGGCCGAGGCATGGGGCATGGGCCGCGTGCCGGTGGCGGCAGGTGGAGGCGACAATGCAGCGGGCGCGGTAGGTGTCGGCGTCGTCCGTCCGGGTGATGCTTTCCTGTCGCTTGGAACATCAGGCGTACTGTTTCTTGCCAATGGCAGCTACAGCCCAATTCCGGCAGCCGGTGTGCATAGCTTCTGCCACGCACTTCCAAGCCGCTGGCACCAGATGTCGGTAATTCTAAGCGCGGCTAGCTGCGTCGATTGGGCGGCCAACTTGTGTGGGATGGTTGATGCCACCGCCATGTTTGCAGCTATCGAGGCGCGCGGCGCACCTGCTTCAACCGAAATGTTCCTTCCTTACCTTTCAGGTGAACGCACGCCGCACAACGACCCCAATGCGAAGGGCGTGCTTTTCGGCCTTAGCCATGAAAGCGACGCGGCTACCATCGGGCAGTCTGTGCTCGAAGGCGTCGCGTTTGCCTTGCGCGACGGCATGGACGCTTTGACCAACCGCGGCGCGTATGTCGACAGCATCACCGTGATCGGCGGTGGCGCAAAGTCCCATTATTGGGGCAAAACTTTGGCGTCGGTCCTTGGCAGACCGCTTGTTTATCGCGACGGCGGTGAAGTCGGCCCGGCTTATGGCGCGGCGCGGCTGGGGCAACTGGCTCACACTGGAGCCGCTATTGAGGAAATATGCACCGCACCCGCCATTCTTCACGTCGAAGTTCCGGATCACCGGCTGGTAGATCTTTACGCAGAACGGATGCCGAAATTCCGTTCGCTCTACCAGAATCTCAAAGCATCATTTTAGAGGAACAAATCATGTCCGCCAGCTATTTTGCCGACATCGAACCCATCAAGTTCGAAGGAACCGATTCCACCAACCCGCTCGCCTATCGCTATTATGACAAGAACCGAGTGGTCATGGGAAAGTCGATGGCCGAGCATCTGCGCATGGCTGTTTGCTATTGGCACACATTCTGCTGGGACGGCTTTGACGTCTTTGGCGCAGGCACGTTTAATCGGCCGTGGCATGGTGGCCCCATCGATCAGGCACGTGCGGATCATAAGCTGGACGAGGCATTCGAGTTCTTCACGCGTCTTGGCCTGCCTTATTTCTGCTTCCATGATGTCGACGTCATGGCAAATGCCGACACCATTGATGAGTACGTGAAGAACTTTGCAATCATCGTCGACAAAATCGAAGCCAAAATGGCGGCAACCGGAGTGAAATTGCTTTGGGGTACCGCCAACATGTTCAGCCACCCGCGCTACATGGGGGGCGCATCGACCAATCCCGACCCAGATGTATTCCGCTTTGCGGCAACTCAGGTGCGTCACTGTATTGAGGCGACGCATCGTCTGGGCGGCGCGAACTATGTTCTGTGGGGCGGACGCGAAGGCTATGACTGTCTGCTCAATACCGACCTTAAACAGGAAAAGGTACAATTTGGGCGGTTCCTTCAAATGGTGGTGGAACACAAGCACAAAATCGGATTCAAAGGCGATATCCTCATCGAGCCGAAGCCGCATGAGCCGACAAAGCATCAATATGATTTTGATGTCGAGACCATCTACGGCTTTCTTCTCGCCAACGGGCTGGAAAAGGAAGTCAAAATGAATATCGAGGCTAACCACGCGACACTTTCCGGGCACAGCTTCGAACACGAAATCGCCAGCGCTATTAATCTCGGAGTTTTCGGGTCGATCGACATGAACCGCGGTGACCCTCAAAATGGTTGGGATACCGATCAGTTTCCAAATGATATCCGTGAGATTACCACGGCGATGTATTACATCCTCAAAAACGGTGGCTTCCATAATGGCGGCAACAATTTCGACGCGAAGGTGCGCCGTCAGAGCATCGATGCGGCAGATCTGTTCCACGGCCATATCGGCGCCGTGGACATTCTTGCGCGCAGCCTATTGAATGCAGCGGCAATGATTGAGGGTGGCGAATTGGATGCGCTCGTATCGGATAGGTATGCTGGCTGGAACAGCGACGCTGGCAAGACCTTGCTCTTGCCCAGTTCGAACCTTGAAGCCATCTCCGACGCGGCGGTTGGTGACAAAATCAACCCCAAGCCGCGCTCGGGACGTCAGGAATATGTCGAGAATATCGTAAGCCGCTACATCTGACAGGCCCCAGTTACGAGCGTGCAATTCCGTGTGCGTTACAATTATCCCTGGAATCACGACACTGGGGGCAAATCCTCAGGTGCGAATACTGTATGGTTCGACTTTCGTTGTCCGCTGTTTCATGACGAAAATCCAATATTGTCAGCCTTGGCCTTAGCCCATTCATTTGCATCGCCCCCATCATGTCCCCGGTGAGCTAACATAGTCTAAAGGTGCTGAGCGCAGGCTACCGGGGGCTAAGCAAAGGCAGTGCTAAATGTCATATGATCATTGGATGTCCACGTCGAAAGGTCCTGCGGGAAGTCCTGCGGCATCGTAGAGATTGCACACCGGCGCATCTCCCCAGCAATAGCGCACACGCCGAACAGCAGAGGCATCGGCATCGGCGGGGCGAAGGATTATGGTGTCGCCCTCAATAACGGTATCGACAAAACGACATGAAGATTGATCCGAGGCGCACGTCTCAAATGCAATGGGTGACGTTCCGCTTCGCGCAATCAATCGGCCGTCTATACCACCAAATCTCATGACAATTCCGCGATTAGACCGAGTGGCGGATATGATTATGGGTCCATTAGGGGTCACATTCTGTTTGTAGACCAAATTACGTGCAAGCCGCGCAAGCCGCAGCCCAATAATCTGTTTGTTCGGCGGATGGATATCATCATTCTCACCCGCATCGATGGTCACCGCCAGACCTGCAGCCTTGTCACCAAGCACCGCCAGTCGCTGCGCCTCCCGGAGGTCGGACCAGCCGGAGTTTACCGGCTTAGTCACCGGCTGACCAAAATTGGGGAGTTGCACCACCAGAAAGGGCAGTTCAGGGTTTTTAAACTTCTCGCGCCAGTCACCCATCAGCGCAGTCAAAAACGATCGATAGGCTTTGGCATCGCCAGCGTTCGACTCGCCCTGATACCAGAGCGCACCACGCAAGCCATAAGGCGCGAGCGGAGCAATCATCGCGTTACCGATATTGGTCAGCCCGCCAATTGCCAACCAAGGGGCCCGCGGCGGTTCGTCAGCGCCGTTTGGAGTCTTTTTGAACATCCAGCCATTACCAAGCGCAACTGACTGACCATCCTTCATTTCCAAACGAATGGCGTTGGCTGGCCCGAACATGCCACCCATGTCCCAGCCGCTGTAGATGTTAATCATGATTTCGTTTTGGCCTGCTTTCAGCCTTTCGGCCGGAATGGCGTAGTCCCGGCTGGTTCCCCAGCCAAAGCTCTGTGCCAGCGGCTTGCCGTTAACCCAAGTCATGTCGATTTCATCGATCTGCCCGAGATGCAGGATGGTCCCGGACTTCGCTTGATCCGGCGTCAGCGTGAAGGATTTGCTATACCAGAGCATCCCGTTATGCTGCGCAAGATCGCTGTCCCCCCATTTTTTCCAATCACGCATCGGTAAAGGAACGGCAGCCCATCCTGACCGATCTTTTGCGGCCCATGGTCCGGCTTCTTGCGGAAAGCTGCCTTTCCACCATGTTTCCCAGCTTTTCCCGAAGTTATATTGAGCAAGCTTCTCATCCTTCGCATAGGTGCGTAACATCGCAAGCTCGGCATCCTTACCGAGCGCTGCCAAGCCATCCATACTGATCCAGGATTCAATCGCGGAGCCACCCCAAGACGCGCTGATGAGACCAATGGGAACGCCGACATGCGGCTGCAAATCGCGGGCAAAATAATAGCATGCGGCCGAAAAGTCGCCGGCATTTTCCGGATTGGCCACCTTCCATGATCCGCCTTGTGGCAGGTCGCTTACAGGCGCGGGCGAACTCGCCCTAGCCACAGTATAAGCCCGGATTTGCGGATAATCCGCACGCAGAGTTTCCGTTTCGGCATTCATGGATGCCTTCACTTGCATTTCCATATTCGACTGACCCGAACACAGAAAAACGTCTCCGAAATAGATATCGTTCAGCTGTTGCGATGCCCCTCCGTCATTGCTGACGATAAGGGCATAGGGCCCACCGGCTTTCATCGGCGACAATGGTACCCGCCATTCGCCTTTGGCACCTGCTGTGGTTCGGACCGAATTCTCTCCAATGGTGACAATCACGGTTTCGGATGGAGCTGCGGTGCCCCATATTTCAATCTTCTGGTCCCTTTGTAAAACCGCATGATCTGTGAAAATGCTGTGCAGTGCGGGCTTTGCGATCGCGGATGGTGCTGATGCGGAAAAACAAATTGCAGCACAGATCGCCAGACGGCGTCGCTTCGTTATCATTCGAAAACCTCTCTACTCCGACTCGAATGGTAACGCTATCATCTTCGATTTTTACTGTTAAGCGATTTCACATAGCAGCGAGATGCGAGGATGGTAACAAAACAGAACTGGGCTCCGCTAAAGAACAAGATGACGCAACAGATTTTCGAAGATGAAGTATTGCTGCGTGGTAAAGTGTTTGTCCCCCCCATTTTCCGTCACCGACGATTAGAAACTGACCTACCTTCCTTCCACAAAGACAACCGAACAATGGCCATATCGGCGGCGTGGACATTCTTGCGCGTAGCCTATTGAACGCAGCGGCAATGATTGAGGGCGGCGAATTGGATGCGCAGAATAGTATGTAAGAAGGGACTGTGGGTCCCATAACTGAGAATAGGGGGGTGCCACCCCGGTGGGGTCTCGTTGGCTAGGTTTTTTGAAGGGGTGGGGGGTACTTATTTGGTGCGAGGCAGTCGGTGACTAGCTCTCGCGAAAAGGTGGGTAGAAAGGTGGGTAGACCAAAACTTTCCACACAAGTCTTTGATATAATTGGGTGCGTGGCGGAGACGGTGGGATTCGAACCCACGATAGAGTCACCCCTATACACACTTTCCAGGCGTGCGCCTTCGACCACTCGGCCACGTCTCCGCATTCCCCTTGGGGACGCACGCCCCTAGCCGCTCCTTTGCGCTTTCGCAAGGCACAGTGATTTGCCATAACCCTATCGATGAAAAGAAATCTGTCCCTGTTCGCCAGCGCCGCGATGAGCGCCGCATTCCCCGTTGCAGCGCAAGAGGCCAAAACCTATCCTGCGCCGTCCGAAATCGTCGCATCAGCAAAGGCTGGAGAGTGGGTGGCCATTGCGCCATCCGACATGATGGTCATGGACCTTGCGCCCGATTCGAAGGGCAAGCCGCGCCGCTTAGTCATTCAGCTAATCCCTGAACCCTTCAGCCAAGGCTGGATCGGCAATATCCGCAAACTTGCAACCGCCAAGTGGTGGGATGGCACCAGCATAAACCGCGTGCAGGATAATTATGTCGTCCAATGGGGCGATGCGACCGAGAAGAAGGCTTTGCCTGAGGGCTTGGCCGTGGTGCCGGAAAGTGAATACGTTGCCGTTTCCGAAATAAGAGGTGGAACTGATTGGATGGACAATGCCCTTGCGTCGTTCCACGCAGAATTTCCGGAATTCGGAAGGAAGTTTCCAGAAACGCTTAAACACCTTCCAAAGGCGCAGTCCGAACTTTCAAGAGCTTTCCGCAAAACGTTCCGCACTGATCAATACGCCGAGGCTAATATGATGATTGAAGGATGGCCCATCGCATTGGACATGAAGAAGTATAAGTGGCCAACCCATTGCTACGGCATGGTCGGCGTTGGCCGAAACCTCTCACCAGACACCGGCAGCGGAGCTGAACTTTACCCCGTCATTGGCCATGCGCCCCGCCACCTTGATCGGAACATCGCGCTTGTGGGACGCGTCATCGAAGGCATTGAGCATATGTCCGGCCTGCCGCACGGCACTGGCGCGCTGGGCTTTTACGAAAAAGAGGAAGAGCGCGTGCCGATTCTTTCGGTGCGGCTAGGCAATGAGACAAAGGACGTGCCCGCCTTTGAATATCTCTCCACCGACAGCGACAGCTTTGCGGCTTATGCCGACGCGCGCGCCAATCGGCGCGATCCGTTTTTCAATGTGCCGGCGGGCGGCGCGGACATTTGCAACATTCCGGTCCCGGTCAGGCGCAAGATAAGATAAAGTTCAAGGGCGATCGCGGGCCACCCGCTGCTGACTGGGACCAAGCTTTAGAAACGTTCAGAGCGGGCCTTGCGACGCCTTGGGCGTAGGTGCCTCGGTTGCCGTTGGTACGGCCATGGGCACGACCACCGGACGGATCAATGCCATTTGCTCCAGCCGGTCGAGCGCCTTGCGCGCATCGGTGTAGCGTTTTGCCCGGACCATCCAGGACTGCGCGGCAGGTGCGCCAGGCATGGCCGCAACTTCCTGCATGGCGGCGGCCATTTTGCCACCTTCGACAAGTGCCTGTGCCCGAACCAACCGCTGCTCCGGCGCCAGCGCAGCAACGCCATCGCGACGCAGAACAAAAAGCTGGGATAGCTCGTGCGTCATCATCGCCCAGACACCATCCTCGCGCTTACCGCTTATCAACTCGGGCGCAAGACCGCCTAACTCAGTTTGTAAATTTGCGATCGTGACGGGGGCCTTCGCTGCTGAAATAACAGCTCGAACGGCTTGTGGCTGAGTTGCGCCAAAACGCAGCCGAAGTTGTTCAGCCAAATATCCCAAAGGCGCGCCATTATCGAGCGTTCGGCGCACGGCATAGGTCAGCAACAGCCCTTCACCCCGCAGCGCGTCACTCGAGATGACGGAACCCGTCACATAAACCGGCACGACCTGACCCTCAACCTGTGCAGTCATGCCTGCAGCCGAAGGGGACACAGGCGCCACATTCGCTGCCGATGGTGGGCTATTGTTGCCGTCTGCCTCCACTGCATCGGTCGCGCCGGGCGCCGTCAATATGCCAAAAGAATCAGCAAGCCACCATGTCGCAATGGCGCCACTCGCAAAGGCGAACAGAAGAAGGAGCATGATGTACTTGAATTTCATCTTGCTGCGCGAAGCAGTCTGTGCGGATTGTACCATTGGAAAATCGCTCATGTTGGTCCTTCGATAGCCGCGTTCCGTTAAGATGCGCAATGCGCCATTTCAAAATGCCTCTTAATTGCATCAAGCAATGCTGCGTCATTCGGCGTGTCTGCAACGATCATTGACGCCCAACCCACACCAGCCGACAGCGCAATCCCAGTTGAGAATGTCGCGAGCGTAATGGCGCCGCGGTGCAGTTCCAACGCATCGCAAAGGCCCGCAAAATGCGTTGCAGCGCGGGACGAATGCAGGATGACTAGGTCGCTTTGGGCTACCTTGCTCGCGAAGTCATCTGGCGTGCTGACTGCTGCGCTTCGGTAGACGATTTCGATATCAATACTGACCCCGTTTAACTGTGGGATGGCAGTGTAGTCCTCGCCCGCGAGCCATAACAGACGCTTGTGGCCATCCGCGCCAGCCGCCCCTACCAGCGCTTGCACGCCCTCCGAACCCGTTTTGGCAACCGGCACCGACAGCTTGTGCAACGCACTGGCAGTAGCACTGCCCACCGCATAAACCGGCAGATTGTGATCGCCTGTCAGGTATTCCCCTGCTGCCCGCACGGCGTTGCCGCTGGTCAGCAATATCGCATCATAGCCTTCCGCTAACACACGCTGCACCGGCAGATGTTCAATGACGAACAGCGGCATGAGACACGCCGCATGTCCAGCCGCACGCAGGCGATGTGCAGTGGCATCCGCTCCAGGTTGCGGCCGGATGATTAACAACTTCATGATGCGAACATCCCCCGCAGATCTGCGCTCGCTTTACCCAGCAATTCTTGTGCAAGCTGTGCCGCGCCATCACTACCAATCGCATATAGGCATTCGCCAAACTGCATTTCGCTGCCGTCGGCAGTGAAAATTTCGGCGCGCAATCTGATCTGCGTTCCTTCAATCCGCGCCAATGCGGCAACTGGCGAATGGCAATTGCCGCCCACGGCAGCGAGAAAATCGCGCTCGGCGTTCACGGCCACAAACGTATCGGTATCATTGATTGCGGCAATAACGGGCATCAGGTCTTCGCGGCTGGCCAAGCAATCAATGCCGACTGCGCCCTGCGACGCTGCTGGCAAAAACGCGTCGAGCGACAATTTTGCGCCAACGCCGGCCATGCCCAAACGGTCAAGCCCCGCAGCCGCGAGCAATGTGGCATCTGCGTCACCTGCATCAATATGCGCAAGCCGCGTCGCAACATTTCCGCGCAATGGCACGATCTGCACATCAGGCCGCGCGCGTTGTAATTGGGCTGCACGCCGAGGACTAGACGTCCCGACCCGCGCCCCTTGCTTAAGATCCTCAAGCGCCAACGCCCCAATCAACCTGTCATGAACATCAGCGCGGGGGAGCATGGCCGAAATCACGAAAATATCGGTACGCCATGTTTCCACATCCTTCATCGAATGGACGGCAATATCGATCTGATCGTCGATCAGCGCGCGCTCCAACTCCTTGGTCCAAAGGGCTTTCCCGCCAATATCGGCAAGTGGTCGATCCTGAATTTTATCCCCTGTCGCCAACATTGGAAAGAGCGTCACCGCGTCATCGGGCAGATTATGGACCGCTTTGAGCGCGGCCATCGTCATCTCGGCCTGCGCCAAAGCCAACGGAGAACGGCGCGTTCCGATACGTAAAGGACGTTGGGCTGTGAATATAGAAACTGTCATGCGGCTTGTTCATAACGCCACGTCCACCTATGGGAAAGCGGAATGGCAATCATCCTTGGTCTTGAATCCAGCTGCGACGAAACCGCAGCAGCAATCGTGCGTTCCGACAGGACGATTCTCAGCCATGCCCTGGCTGGACAAGAGGACCATCATCGTGCCTTTGGTGGCGTAGTCCCCGAAATTGCCGCCCGCGCGCATGCCGAGCTCATGACGCCGTTGGTCGCGACCGCTTTAGCAGACGCTGGCCTGACCCTTAAAGACGTCGATGCAATTGCCGCGACCGCTGGCCCTGGCCTGATCGGCGGCGTGATGGTCGGCTTGGTCACGGCAAAGGCACTCGCCATGGCGTCCGGTAAACCGTTGATCGCAGTCAACCATCTTGAGGGCCACGCCTTGTCACCTCGGCTGATTGATGCCGATCTGCAATTTCCCTATCTGCTGTTGCTCGTGTCGGGCGGCCATTGCCAGTTGCTTCGGGTCAACGGCGTCGGCGATTACAACCGGCTGGCGACCACTATTGATGATGCCGTCGGTGAGGCATTTGACAAGACAGCAAAGATATTGGGCCTCGGCTTTCCCGGTGGACCAGCGGTCGAGCGCGCTGCGGCCATGGGCAACCCCGGCAACGTGCCCTTGCCCCGTCCGTTGAAAGGCGCGGATGAACCGCATTTCTCCTTTGCTGGCCTCAAAAGCGCAGTTCTTCGTGCACATGCAACCGACCAGTTTAAAATTGAGGACATCGCCGCGTCGTTCCAATTGGCGGTGATCGATTGTTTGTATGACCGGATCACATATACGCTTGATCGCATTGACGCGCCCGCAGCGTTGGTCGTCGCAGGCGGCGTTGCGGCCAATGTGCCGATCCGCGAAATGCTGCAGAAGCTCGCTGCGCAGCGCGGTATGCGCTTTGTCGCACCCCCCTTATGGTTGTGCACAGATAATGGCGTAATGATCGCATGGGCCGGCGCAGAGCGTTTTGCGATGGGGCTGACCGATGGTTTGGACTTTGTTGCACGGCCTCGATGGCCGCTTGACCCCAATGCCACGCCGGCACGCGGTGCAGGAGTGAAAGCATGAGCTTAGACATTTATCCGGTCGGCATCATTGGCGGCGGCGCATGGGGCACTGCGCTTGCCACTGTCATGGCGCAAGTCCATGACCATGTGCTGCTTTGGGCGCGCGAAGAAGACGTCGTGCGTAGTGTGAACGCGCGGCATGAAAACGCCATCTTCCTGCCAGGTACAGCATTATCAACACGAATCGAGGCAACGGCCGATCTCACGCGCATGGAAAAATGTGGCGCACTGTTAGTCGTAACCCCCGCGCAGCATGTGCGCACAACGCTGGCGGCCCTTCCCGACACACAAGCGCCGCTTATCCTATGTGCAAAGGGGATTGAGGCCGACACCCAAATGCTGATGTCGGACATCGCAGCGCAAGTCCGGCCACGCAACCCGCTGGCGGTGCTGTCCGGGCCAACATTTGCGCATGAGGTCGCGGCTGGCAAGCCCACTGCAGTTACCCTCGCTTCGGCAAATCAAGCGCTGGGTGCGGTCCTTATGCGTGCAATTGCGACACCGTCATTCCGCACCTATTGGTCCGACGACGTGGTGGGTGCGGAAATTGGCGGCGCGGTTAAAAATGTGCTCGCAATTGCGTGCGGTGTCGTCGACGGCGCAGGCCTTGGCCTGAATGCCCGGGCTGCTTTAATCGCACGCGGCTTTGCCGAAATGCAGCGTTATGGCCTGGCACGCGGGGCAAAAGCGGAGACGCTCGCTGGCCTATCCGGCCTTGGCGACCTCGTGCTGACGTGCAGTTCGGAAAATTCGCGCAACTTTTCCTTGGGCCGTGGACTTGGGCAAGGGAAAGCATCGGAAAGCTTGCTAGCCGATAGAAAAACTGTCGCCGAAGGCGCGTTTACAGCGCCAGTGCTTTTGAAGTCGGCAACGGATTTAGGCGTTGAAATGCCAATCGTGTCAGCCGTTTGCGCGTTGTTGACGAACGCGGCCACGGTCGATTCGGTTATTGCCGAATTACTTGCCCGTCCACTCAAGTCCGAAAGCTGGTAACGGCGGGTCAAATCCGCTAACTACCCAACAGAGGCACCACTTGACCGCAGCCAGAACCGACGAAGACGATATTCAAGCGCTTGCCAAGGGCGGGCGGACGAATGTCTTTGGGTTTGTGCTGCGCTTGGCAGCGCGGATGCCTTTCCTGTTCATAGCGGGACGGCTTTATGGCCCCGAAGCGCTAGGCCGCTTTGCTTATGCTTTGCTTATCGTTGAATTTGCCGCGCAACTCGCATCCCTTGGCTTACGCCGCGGCTTGGCAGAGCTTTTGTCAAAGGGCGACCGGCCACAGACACACATCATCGCAGATGCCTTGCTTGCGGCGATGGCAGCGTCGGCATTGGGCGCTGCCTTTTTCATTGCGCTGCCGCAGCTGATGTTTCCGAACAGCGGGATAACCGGACTTGACCGTTTCTTGCCCTTGGCAATTTTTGCGATTGTGGCCACCGACATCGCATTATCGGCGCTTGCCTATAAGTTCGACATTGTGTCATCCGTGCGCGCACGCGCGGTTGTTGAGCCATGGACAATCAGCATCGCTGCGGGCGTGTTTTATTTTTACTCGGCGCGTGACGGATTGATCTTAGCGTATGTTGCGTCGCTCGTGGCTGCGTTGTTCTTCGCGCTTTGGCCATTATGGCGCAGCTATGGCGCGCCACGCGGCTGGCGGCCAAGCCTGACTCGCTCGCTGGGCATCGCGCAGCGGAATTTGCCGCTAGCAGCAGCAGACGCAGCCGAATGGGGGAGCCGGCGGCTTGATCTTGCCATATTGGGGCTGTTCGCTTCGCCAGCCGTGGTCGGGATATATTATGTTGCGCAACAGGTCGCAAGCTTGCCGCAGAAACTGAAAAGCAGCTTCGATCCGATCTTGGGCCCTGTCATCACACGGAACTTGCAAACGCGCAATTATACCGAAATTGCCAAACAGGTCGGCCAAGTCGGCTTCTGGATCATCGCCGCGCAGGCGGGAATCGCCTTAGCTCTCGGCATCCCTGGTGAGGCGGTCATGGGTCTGATCGGACCAGAATTTGTTGGCGGCACTGGGGCGCTTGCCTTTTTGCTCGCTGCTGAGGTGGCGGCAGCCACGGCGGTCGTGAGCGAGTCCGCATTGGTCTATATGGCGCGCCACCGAAACCTGTTGATCTCGATCGGCATGCTGGTCGTGCAGGCGCTCGTGAGCGTCGGCCTCATCCAATTGGCCAAGGATTTACCGGTAAAGCCGGAATATGTTGGCCTATATCAGGCCGCCGCCGTTGCGTGTGGCCTCATGATCTCGCTTGGTATTGGGTCATTGGTAAAGTCGCGGTTTTTGTCGCAATTGTTGGGGCATAGAATCCGTGTTTTACGCTGGGCATTGTTGGCCGCGGTCGCGGCTGGGGCATTGCTTGGCATGGCCTTTGTTAGCCTGCCCGCTCGGTTCGAATGGGTAGAATTGATGGTTGGCGCCCCTGCGATCCTTGGCCTTTATGGTTGGATCATCTGGCGCTGGGGCTTCGGCCCCGAGGACCGTGTCCTGTTCCGCAAAAAACGTGATTAACCCAGCCGTTTGGCTACGAGATCAGCGATGTCCGCTTCTGGCCGCGCGCCATAATGCGAAATGATTTCAGCCGCGCATATGGCACCCATCGTAAGGCATTCCGCCATAGGACGGCCCTGCGTAACACCCGCAAACACACCAGCTGCGAACAGATCCCCAGCACCCGTGGTATCAACCAGCTGCGCCACAGGCTCAGCGCCCACTTCAGTGCGTACACCATTTTCGACCGCAATGGCGCCCTGTTCGCCGCGTGTACATACAAGCAACGGGACTTTGGCAGCGATAGCAGCGACCGAAGCTTCAAAATCATCGCTGTTGTTCAGTGCGCAGATTTCAACTTCGTTGGAAAACAAGATGTCAATGCGTCCAGCTTCCATCTCGGCCAAGAAATCTGAACCGTGGCGCGAAATCACAAAAGCATCTGACAGTGTCAAAGCTACCTTGCGGCCAGCCGCGCGCGCGACGTCAATCGCGGTGCGCATCGCGGCACGTGGTTCCTCTGGGTCCCACAAATAGCCTTCA
>NZ_JBIKPH010000205.1:0-2811 GCF_044357595.1 Sphingorhabdus sp.
GGGTTCCGCGTTCACCAGCAATAGAACAACTTTTAGCGAGGCTGGCGCGCGCATTCGAAGAGCGGCAGCTTTTTCCATTGGGACATAACGCGGACTTTTTTCATATAGATTGAGGCCAATATGGGTAGCGCCCGCTTTGGCGGCCGCATCCACCGTCACTTCGTCTTTGAGGCCGCAAATTTTGATTTGTGTGTTCATATTGGGCCCAATAGCCGACCATTTCACTCCCGTCATGCTGAACTTGGATGAAGGAGCTGTAGCTGCTAGAGAGTGCCCAAAATCGCCCGTGCAGCCTCGTCAGGGCTATCCGCCTTGGTGATAGGTCTCCCGATGACCAAGACGCTCGCACCGTCGTCACGGGCCTGTCTAGGCGTTACAGTGCGTTTTTGGTCTTCGGCAGTGCCGCCAGCGGGACGCAGGCCGGGAACCACGAAGAAACCGTCTTTCCATGCTTTCTTTGCCGCTTTTACCTCATGACCGGAACACACGATGCCATCAAGGCCTGCTTCTTGCGCAAGCGCCGCAAGCCGGGCGACCTGAAGCTCGGGGTTATCGGATACCCCAATGCGATTAAGGTCATGATCGTCGAGGCTGGTCAGTACGGTCACTGCAACCACTTTGGTGTGCAAACCCGCAGCAGCTTTGGCATCCTCCATCATCGCACGGCCACCCGCGGCATGGATGGTCACAATGGCGGGCTCAAGCACGTTGATCGCCTGCATGGCCTTTGCGACGGTATTGGGAATATCGTGCAATTTCAGGTCGAGGAAAATGGGAAGGCCCAATTTCTGCACCTCATGCACGCCGTGATGCCCGTTCGCGCAAAAAAACTCTAGGCCAAGCTTTATGCCGCCCACTTGTCCTCTGATTCGGCGCGTGAGTTCCAACGCATCGTCCAGATAGGGCGTGTCGATGGCTACGAAGATCGGGTTGGTCATATCGGGTCCACGGCTTTGTACGTTGGATGCGGGGATACAGGCGGTGGCGGGGGAGCAGACATGCTCCGCTGATTGCCCTCAAGTACAAGAATGCGCCGCTTCATCCGCCAGACCTGCGTAAGATGAAGAATGTAGACGGGCAAAAACCCAAGCAGGAATGCCACCACCACCAAGGCCGGTAATTTCGTGTCAAGGCGAAGCCCGCCCCACAAGCGGAGCGATACGGGCTGCCAATTGTTGGTCGCAAAAACAACCAGACCAACGATAACCGTGACCCAAAGCAGCGTTTTCAGAAATCGCATCGCGCGGTCTCTCCTTTTCACGCACATCTTATGGAAACTTTCCCCCTTTGGGTAGGGGTTAGTGTGTAATCCATGAAAGCATGACGAAATGCCACCGCGAAATCAGCCAAATACGCGGTCGAAAATCGTGTCGATATGCTTGAAGTGATAGTCGAGATTGAACCGGTCCTCGATTTCCGACGCTGTCATTTTGGCCGCGACATCCGGGTCAGCCTTAAGCAGTTCCATCAGCGATTCTGCGCCGTCCGATTCCCACACCTTCATCGCATTGCGTTGAACAATGCGGTAGCTGTCCTCACGGCTAATCCCAGCTTGGGTCAACGCCAAAAGCACGCGCTGCGAATGGACAAGCCCGCCCATGCGGTCGAGGTTTTTCTGCATACGCTCTGGGTAGATGAGCAGCTTGTCGATGACGCCGGTTAGACGCCCAAGAGCGAAATCAAGGGTGATAGTCGCGTCAGGCCCAATATAGCGTTCGACGCTGGAATGGCTGATGTCGCGTTCATGCCACAATGCGACATTTTCAAGCGCTGGCGTGACATAGCCACGCACCATGCGCGCAAGACCCGTGAGATTTTCGGTCAGCACTGGGTTGCGCTTATGCGGCATGGCCGAACTGCCCTTTTGACCGGGCGAGAAATATTCCTCCGCCTCAAGCACCTCAGTGCGCTGCAAATGGCGCACCTCGGTCGCAACGCGTTCAATCGACGATGCGATGACACCAAGCGTCGCAAAATACATCGCATGACGGTCGCGCGGAATGACCTGCGTAGAGACGGGTTCTACCGCAAGGCCAAGCTTGGCTGCAACATGTGCCTCAACTTCAGGATCGATATTGGCGAAGGAGCCAACTGCACCCGAAATAGCGCAAGTAGCGATTTCAGCACGGGCGGCGACCAGACGTTCGCGACCGCGGGCAAATTCTGCATATGCTTGCGCCAGTTTCATGCCAAAGGTCACAGGCTCTGCGTGAATGCCATGGCTGCGGCCGATGGTTGGCGTGAATTTATGCTCCATTGCACGGGTCTTTATAGCGGCCAGCAGCGCATCCATGTCCGCAAGCAACAGGTCCGTTGCTTGGGTCAACTGAACAGCAAGGCAGGTGTCCAAAACGTCGGAGGATGTCATGCCCTGATGCATGAAGCGCGCTTCGTCGCCTACTTGTTCTGCGACCCATGTCAGAAACGCGATTACATCATGCTTGGTCACAGCCTCAATAGCGTCAATGGCTGCAACATCAATCGTTGGGTTGGTATTCCACCATGTCCACAATGCCTGCGCCGCAGAAGCAGGCACAACGCCGCGTTCGGCGAGTGCATCCGTTGCATGCGCTTCAATTTCAAACCAGATGCGGAAACGGTTCTCCGGCTCCCAAATCTTGGCCATATCGGGGCGGGAATAACGTGGAATCATAAGAAACGCTTTCTGCTTGGTTCGGGAGTCGTGGTCCCGTTAGCAGGCGCACCGTTGGGCGTCAAAATGCGTGGCAAAAAAGAAGGGCGCGGGTTTTACGCCGCGCCCTTCCTGTTGAAGTTCTTAAGGGTTTAAAAATCGATCGACACACGACCATA
>NZ_JBIKPH010000117.1:0-7809 GCF_044357595.1 Sphingorhabdus sp.
AGATGAGTGTTCACGAACGGATCGAAGAGATCGTCAAAGGCAATAATGTCGTCCTGTTTATGAAGGGCAGTCCGTTATTTCCGCAATGCGGCTTCTCCAGCAAGGCGATCGCCATTCTCGACCATCTTAATGTCGCTTATGAAAGCGTAGATGTGTTGCAAGACATGGAAATCCGCGCTGGCATCAAGGATTATAGCGACTGGCCAACCATCCCGCAGCTTTACGTCAAAGGCGAATTTCTGGGCGGCTCAGACATCATGATGGAAATGTACGACGCTGGCGAATTGCAGGAATTGGTTGAAACCGAAGGCTTGGCAAAGGCCAGCTAATCAATCCGTATCATTTACGACAATCAGCCTTGGCTGCATGATGTGAATCCATAGCAAAGCCAGCAAATACGCGCTGGCGCAGATGCCAAACATCGGGGCGTAGCCGAGGCCTGACTCTAACGACCAGCCCGCAAATTCAAGCATGGCTGCGCCGCTGAGATTGCCAGCCAAGGCTCCAATTGCAATAACGCTGCCGACCTGACGCGCAGGTACGATATCTGCTGCCATCCCAAAGATATTGGTCGAGAAACCCTGATGCGCGAATAAGGCGAGACCAATAATAAGCGCCGCTATCCATTCATTGGGTGCTTGCAATGCCAGTGGGATTGGGAGGATCAGAAAGGCGTAGAAAAACATTGAGCTCTTGCGCGCCGCATTCGCAGTCATGCCCTTACCCAGAAGGATCGGGAACAAGATACCGCTGGTCACTGCGCCAACGGCAGCCAGTGCATATACGATAGAGGTCGGCGCGCCAATTTCGGCCTGCCCGAGCCCAAATTGCCGCGCAAAAAAATCCGGCGCCCAGAAAAGAATAAACCACCAGACAAGATCGGTAAGCAGCTTTGCCCCTGCAACCGCCCAGGTGCGGCGCTCCTTCAACAGTTCGCTCCAGGGCGCACCCTTCGCTGCAGGGGTTGCGGCTGTCGGCGCTGCCGCACCCAATGGCTGAAGCTTTGCTGTCCCAAGCCACCAGAAAACCAGCCAAACAAACCCCAACGCACCTGTTATAATGAACGCTTCACGCCAGCCGTACGTGATGGCAATCCACGGCACCGTGAGTGGAGCCAAGATCGCGCCAATGTTTGAGGCGCTGTTGATGACACCAATGCCTATAGATCGTTCGCGAATGGGCAGATAGGTGGCAGCTGATTTCATGGCCGCTGGCGTGTTTACAGATTCGGCAACAGCCAGCGTGACCCGTGCCGCAACGAACTGCCCGACACTGCTTGCGAATGCATGCCCCATTCCAGCCAAGCTCCAGATGGCGACGGCCAAGCCATAGCCCCAACGGACACCGAAGCGGTCGATAAACCAGCCAACTCCCAAAAGCGCGACTGCAGTAGCGATCTGGAACGCTGATCCGAAATGTCCAAATTCGCGATCCGTCCAACCAAACTCCATTTGAAGCGTCGGTTTGAGCAACGCCAGCACTTGCCGATCAAGATAATTGAGCGCCGTGCCAAAGAACAAAAGCGCGATCAGGCCATAACGGATGAACCGCATTGCATTGTCTGAACTGGTCATCTTGGTTTCGGCCATTGAATCCACTCCCACGCCCTGCTTTATGCTGGAACTCCCCAACACATGTGCCTATAGATGGCTATATGACACCGCAAGACATAAACGCGAATTACATCGCTGACCTCTATGGCGAAACCTATCTTGCCGATGATAATCCGCCACTGCGCAAGCGGTTGGTGCTCGGTGCGCTGTTTCCTGGCTTTGCGGTAGTAGCGATCGCTTCGGTCGCGGCAACCTGGTTCTCCGAGCATTACGGAATGCCAGTAATTTTGGCGGGTTTGCTGCTTGGTTTAGCTCTCAATTTTGTTTCAGCCGAGCAAAAGGTACATCCCGGACTCGATTTCTGCGGAACTGTTTGCCTACGCTGGGGCATCGTCCTTTTGGGTACGCAAGTCACCGCAATGCAAATTGGAGGTCTTGGAGCGCTCGCCTTTTTGGGGCTAATTGGCATTATGTCATTGGTGATGGGTGCCGGATTGTTGGGCGCACGCCTAACCGGGCAAAGCAATTACGCTGGTTGGCTAGCAGGCGGCGCAACGGCGATCTGTGGGGCGTCGGCAGCATTAGCGATTTACGCAGTTATAGGCCGCGAGCGCCTCAACCAAACGCAGTTTACGCTCACCTTGGTGGGCGTCGCGTTGGCAAGCGCAGTTGCGATGTCTTTCTACCCGATCATTGCGGCGCAACTCGCTTTCACGGATAAGCAAGCCGGCTTCCTGATGGGAGCGGCCGTACATGACGTAGCTCAAGCACTTGGCGGCGGGTACAGCTTCTCGCAATCGGCGGGTGAAACCGCAACCATCGTCAAATTGTCGCGCGTAGCTTTGCTCGCGCCCGCTGTGGCGCTTATCGGGCTTGCTATTGGGTCCAGCGACGGTCGGCCCAGAAGCCTTGCGTCGCGGTTGAAGCTGCCTTGGTTCATTCTCGCATTCTTTGCCACCGTTGCGATCAACTCTGCCGTGGCGGCACCAGCCTGGGTGGCGCAATATGGCCTGATCGCCTCTAAGGCTATGTTATTATTCGCTGTTACGGCCACTGCAATGCGGTCGCGACTTGATTTGCTGCTGAGTCAGGGTACGAAGGCCCTGTTTCCCGTCATACTGGCCACCTTAACGGCCTTTGTGGCGTCAGCAGCATTCGCATGGGCCTTTTTATGAGCGAACAGATTTATGACCTGGCGGTAATTGGCGGCGGCATTAATGGCGCCGGCATCGCACGTGACGCCGCTGGCAGGGGCGCGCACGTTATCCTGCTTGAGCGCGGAGACCTTGCGCGGGGCACTTCATCGGCATCAACGAAACTTATTCATGGCGGGCTTCGCTATCTTGAGCATTATGAATTTGCGCTGGTGCGGGAATCGTTGATTGAGCGCGAGCGGCTTTGGGCCATCGCGCCACATATTATCTGGCCGCTTCGGTTCATCCTGCCGCATCAAAAAGGTACTCGTCCTGCGTGGCTCGTGCGCATTGGCCTGTTCCTTTACGACCACATCGGTGGCCGCAAGCTGCTGCCAGCAACGCGCACCGTCAATTTGAAAAATGCGCCCGCAGGCAAGCCACTTCGCCCAGAATTTGCGAAGGCGTTTGAATATTCCGACTGCTGGGTCGACGATGCGCGGCTCGTCGTTCTGAATGCGATGGATGCTGGCGAGCACGGAGCAGATATCCGCACCCTATGCGAAGTAACCCACCTGGAACGGCGCGACGGGCTTTGGCATATAGAAATTGCCGGACAAGCACCTGTATTGGCCCGCGCGGTCGCGAACGCAGCAGGACCGGCGGTTCTGGACTTGCTCGCACGGACGACAGGGCATGATCGCAAAACCGGCGAAACCATCCGTCTGGTGAGAGGATCGCACATCGTTGTGCGCAAGATTTTTGATACGCCGCAGGCTTATTTCTGCCAAAATCCCGATGGTCGCATTTTCTTCGCCATTCCTTATGAAGATGACTTCACCCTAATTGGCACCACTGATGCCGACCATAAAGGTTCGCTCGACGACATTCACGCCACGCCAGAGGAAATCGATTATATTTGCCAATCGGCGGGGGCGTATTTCAGGCAGCCTATAACCGCCGCTGACGTCATTTATAGTTTTGCTGGCGTCCGGCCCTTGGTCGATGACGGCTCTGGCAAGCCCGAAACTGCCTCACGCGGTTATCATTTCGAACTGGAGGTTGGTGAAGGGGATACCGCCCCGATATTGTCCGTCTTTGGTGGCAAAATCACCACGTACCGCCACCTGGCAGAGAGCGCGGTGGATAAACTTGCGGCGCATTTACCTGTCCTAAAAGGCCAAAGTTGGACGCTGCGTGCGCCACTGCCCGGGGGAGATTTTCCAATAGATGGCGCGGCAAACCTCGCAGCCACACTTGAGTGCGATTTCGGGTTTTTACCGCCATCACTCTTGCACCGATGGGTGCGCAGCTATGGGACCAGAACACGAACGATATTATCAAATGCCACATTCCTTTCGGATTTGGGCACGGACTTCGGACATGATTTATATGCGGCCGAGGTTGGCTATTTGATCGATCATGAATGGGCGCAATCCGCAGACGATATTTTATGGCGCCGCAGCAAGCTCGGCCTGCGCTTCTCTATTGCCGCGACGCAAAAGCTTGAAAAATATGTGAAAGTGAGACTGCAGCGCCGCCACACCTAGGCGGAAAGCGTTCTTCTGCAACCCGGCCCACTTTCAAAAATATCCGAGGATTTACGCTCTGCGCATTCATCTTGTGGCGAAAGCTGCCGTCAATGGCATAACAAAGGCAACTTCCGCTATATTGAATCCTTTATAGCTTGATTTAAGCAACCAAAAGGACCATCTGGCCCTAATCGGAGCGAATTTATCTGATTAGGATACGCAAGATGCGTTTGTCGAATATGGCCGATTATGCAGTGGTGATCATGAGCGCAGCTTCGCGCCATTGCGGCTCTGCGCGCGTATCGGCAACCGACCTTGCCGCCGAAACCGGTCTGGCCCTGCCCACCGCACAAAAGCTTGTCAGCATTCTTACGAAGGCGGGCCTGCTGCGTTCGGCGCGCGGTACAGGAGGTGGAATCATGCTTGCCCGTCCCGCTGCCGCTATTAGCGTTGCCGACATTATTGAGGCGGTCGAAGGTCCAATTGCCCTGACGATATGCTGCGATGCCCACAAGCAATCTTTGGGGCAGCATTGCGTAAAAGAAGGCAATTGTAGTGTTCAGGCGCACTGGCCAGTCGTCAACACTGCGGTGCGCGGCGCGCTGGCACAAATCAATTTGGCGGGATTAACGCGATGAGCGACGAGTTGGATATGAGAGATAAGGCCGCGTGGGACGCCGCTGAAAAGGTCGCCGATTACGAGCATGGCTGGTCATCGGACATTGAAACGGACTTCGCGCCCAAGGGGCTGACCGAAGACACCGTTCGCTTCATTTCCGCCAAGAAAAACGAACCCGAATGGATGCTCGAATGGCGGTTGAAGGCGTTTGCATTGTGGAAAACGATGACGCCGCCCGATTGGGCAAAGCTCAACGTGCCTCCCATCGATTATCAGGATGCATATTATTACGCCGAACCAAAGGCCAAGCCAAAGCTTGGCTCGCTGGACGAGGTAGACCCCGAAATCCTGCGTATTTATGAAAAGCTGGGCATTCCGATTGCAGAGCAAGAAGTGCTCGCTGGCGTCGAGGGCGCGCGGCGCGTGGCTGTGGACGCCGTGTTCGACAGTGTTTCGGTCGCTACCACCTTCCGCGCCGAACTGGAACGTGCTGGCGTCATCTTCCGCAGCATTTCGGAGGCGATTAAGGAATATCCGGAGCTGGTGAAGAAATGGCTCGGCAAGATTGTGCCGATGCATGACAATTATTTTGCAACGTTGAACTGCGCGGTCTTCTCCGACGGGACATTTGTCTATATCCCTGAAGGCGTGCGATGCCCGATGGAGCTTTCCACCTATTTCCGTATCAACGCGGAGAATACCGGCCAGTTTGAACGCACGTTGATTATCGCTGATAAGGGCAGCTATGTCAGCTATCTTGAGGGCTGCACCGCGCCGATGCGTGACGAGAATCAGTTGCACGCCGCTGTTGTCGAACTCGTTGTGTTGGACGACGCCGAGATTAAATATTCGACCGTGCAAAACTGGTACCCCGGCGATGCCGAGGGCAAAGGTGGCATCTATAACTTCGTGACCAAGCGCGCTTTGTGTCAGGGCCGGAACAGCAAGGTGAGCTGGACGCAAGTCGAAACGGGCAGCGCTGTGACGTGGAAATATCCAAGCTGCGTCCTCAACGGCGAAAACAGCGTCGGAGAGTTTTACTCGGTTGCCGTCACCAACAATTATCAGCAAGCCGACACCGGTACAAAGATGATCCACAATGGCAAGGGCAGCCGCTCGACCATCGTCAGCAAGGGTATCAGCGCGGGACACAGCAACAACACTTATCGCGGGTTGGTGCGGGTCGCGCCTAATGCCGAAGGCGTGCGCAACTTCACGCAGTGTGACTCGCTGCTTTTGGGCTCACTCAGCGGTGCCCACACCGTGCCCTATATCGAAGTGCGTAACCTAAGCGCGCAGATCGAACATGAGGCAACGACCAGCAAGATTAGCGATGACCAGATGTTCTACGCGATGGCCCGTGGCCTGAACGCCGAGGAAGCCGTCGCATTGATCGTCAACGGCTTTGCCAAGGAAGTGCTGCAGCAACTGCCGATGGAATTCGCGGTTGAGGCGCAAAAATTGTTGGGTATTTCGCTCGAAGGGTCCGTCGGATGAACCCTTTATCACGCGACGTTGGTACACAGTCTTTACGGAATTAATTCATCATGCTCCAAATAACAAACCTCCACGCCACTGTTGGCGATAAACCTATTCTCAAGGGCCTCACGCTCTCCCTCAACGCGGGCAAAATCCATGCGATTATGGGACCCAATGGCGCTGGCAAATCGACGCTGGGATATGTGCTGTCTGGTCGGCCCGGCTATGAAGTGACCGAGGGTTCAGTGACCTTCAACGGGAACGACCTCCTCGACCTCGAACCACACGAACGCGCCGCCGCTGGCTTGTTTTTGGGTTTTCAATATCCAGTCGAAATCCCCGGCGTGTCAAACGTCCAGTTTCTGCGCGAGGCATTGAACGCGCAGCGCAAGAACCGTGGCGAGGCACCTTTATCGGGCGCTGAATTCTTGAAGGTTGCACGCGAGCAGGCGGGCGCGCTTGGCATGGATATGGATATGCTGAAGCGTCCGGTAAATGTCGGCTTTTCAGGCGGCGAGAAGAAGCGCAACGAAATGGTGCAAATGGGCATCATCAACCCCGCACTCGCGATCCTCGATGAGACCGACAGCGGCCTCGACATTGACGCGCTTCGGACGGTTGGCGACGGCATTAACCGCATCATGCGCAAGCCTGACAAAGCCGTGTTGCTGATAACGCATTATCAGCGGCTACTTGATTATGTGAAGCCGGACTTCGTCCACGTCCTTGCCGATGGCCGCATCACGCGGACCGGCGGCGCGGAACTGGCGCTGGAACTGGAGCGTGACGGGTATAAGGAATTGGCGGCTTGAATCGGTCTGCCCCCACACGGCACGACGAGGCATGGCGCTACAGCGACATTTCCGCTGTGGAGGCCGCGTGGCCATTGGCTGCGCCTGAAAGCATCATCGTGCCTGCGGGCGGCGATTTCGCCCGTACGATCTTGCAGGACACCGGATCCATCCACCAACTTGATATTGCCATCGGCAAAGGCGCAACCACCGCAATCCATGTGCTCAACATCGGCGGCGATTATGGCCGCGTTGAATTGAATGTGACGCTGCACGAGGGCGCGGATTTCAAACTAGGCGCAGTGCAAATAGGCGGCGGTACCCAAAATCTCGAAATTATTACCACCGTTACCCATGCCGAGCCCAAAGCGACGTCGTCGCAGATCGTGCGCTCGGTCCTCGCTGGCACCGCGGCCGGAACCTATCTGGGCAAGGTCGCCGTCGCGCGCGATGCGCAGCTGACCGACAGCGTGCAGTCGGTGAAGGCCATGCTGCTTGACCGCAGCGCGACCGCGAATGCGAAGCCCGAACTCGAAATCTACGCCGACGACGTCAAATGTGCACATGGCTGCGCGATTGGTGAGCTGGATGCGATGGGGCTGTTTTATCTGCAAGCACGTGGCATTGCGCCTGCGGATGCAAAGAAGCTGATGTTGCAAGCCTTTGTCGCTGGCGTTTTTGATGGCGCTGCGGATGAGGAGA
>NZ_JBIKPH010000030.1:0-19103 GCF_044357595.1 Sphingorhabdus sp.
GCGCTGCGCAGGCAACTGTGGGCACCACGGTGCTGAGCGACTATGCGATCAGCTATGTGAACAACACTACTAGTGCCATCACGCCGTACATTGTGAGCCTGACGGGTGGCCGTGTTTATGATGCGACGACAAGTGTTGCGGCGTCTACACTGACGATCGGCACGCTGATCAATCAGGAGACGCTTGGCCTTGCAGGTGCAGGTACGCTTGGCGACAAGAATGTCGGCCAGAATAAGGCTGTTGGCCTTGGCACGCTGACGTTGACCAGTGGCACTGGCCTGGCCAGCAACTACACTTTGGTGGACGGTGGCCGAATAGCGACTATCACCGTAGCAACGATCAGTACGGTCTCTGGGATTACAGCCACAGACAAGACCTATAATGCCAATGATACAGCCTCTTTGGTGACCTCTGGTGCTACGTTCAACGGGATGTTCGCCAATGACGTCTTGAACGTTGCGACCTCAGCGGGCGCGTTTGACAATGCGCGTGCCGCGATTGGCAAGACGGTTAGCATCAGCGGGATCACGCTGGGCGGAGCGGATGCGGGTAACTACACGCTGACGACGTCGACGGCGTCGACGACGGCGACGATCAATCCTTTTGCGGTGACAGTGACGGCGTTGTCGCAGACGAAGGCTTATGACAGCAATACGTCTGTTGCGAGCAGTGCGCTGAATGCCGGCTACAGTGTTGGTGCGATGGTTAATTCTGAAAGCCTGTCGGGCGTAACGCTTGCTTACGCGGATGCGAATGTGAGCCGGAACGGCAGTGGCACGGTTCTGAGTGACAAGACGATTGTTGTGAGTGCAGCGCAGGCAACTGCGGGCACGGTGCTGTCTGACTATGCGATCAGCTATGTGAACAACACGGCGAGCACGATCACGCCGTACATTGTGAGCCTGACGGGTGGCCGTGTTTATGATGCGACGACAAGTGTTGCGGCGTCTACACTGACGATCGGCACGCTGATCAATCAGGAGACGCTTGGCCTTGCAGGTGCAGGTACGCTTGGCGACAAGAATGTCGGCCAGAATAAGGCTGTTGGCCTTGGCACGCTGACGCTGACCAGTGGCACTGGCCTGGCCAGCAACTACACTTTGGTGGACGGTGGCCGAATAGCTACCATCACAGTGGCGAACCTTACGGTTACCACCAGCGACGTCGTCAAGACGTATAACGGCTCATTGAGCGTTGCAGGCGCGACAACGGCTCCTGTTGCCATCGTTTCGGGTAGCGCAACTCGGTTGTTCGGCTCTGACACGCTCAGTGGCGGCAGCTATGCCTTCACCGATGCCAATGCCGGCACAGGTAACCGGACGGTGACTGTTGGCAGCGTGACGGTGAATGACGGCTTTGCTGGCGGCAACTACAATGTCAGCTACGTCGATAACACGTCCAGCACCATCAACAGGGCGGCGATTACAGTCAGCACCAGCAATGTCATTAAGACATATGATGCAACGACCTCAGCGCTTGGCACTCCCGTCACGATATCGGGCAGCCTGTTCAATAATGTTAGCAACGGCAACACAACCGACAGCCTGAGCGGTGGCACTTATGCCTTCGTCGGCGCAAATGTCAGCCGCGCTGGCGGCGTCTCTTCCGGATCGGTCCTGAGTGACAAGGTCGTGACGGCGAGCGATGTGACGGTCAACGACGGCAATGGAGGCGGCAACTATGTCGTCACTTATGCTGACAATAACACCAGCACGATCAACCCCTATGCTATCAGTCTAACAGGCGGCCGTGTCTATGACGGAACGACCCAGGTTAATTCCGATATCTTCTCGCTGAGCCAGCGTGTTGGACAGGAAACTCTTGGCCTGACAGGCGTCGGTACAATCCAGAATTCGCATGTAACGCTGATCGGAACGACCCCGCAGTCTCAGGTTCTGGGTTCTGTCGGCACACTCGCTCTGACAGACGGGGCTGGGCTTGCCATTAACTATACGCTGACTGGTGGCACGCATAATGTTACCGTCAACCAGCGTCCGCTGACGCTCGTGGCGGTGATCCCGAACAAGATTTACGACGGCAACACCGCCATTCCGGTGACGAGCCTCGTGCTTGAAAATCAAGTGGCGGGCGAGGCATTGGAGCTGGTCTACAATCCATTCGCTAACTTCAACAACAAGGCGGCGGGCGAGAACAAACCCGTTACCATCGTAAATATCATGACACAGACCTCGCCGACAGCGGTCAGGACCGACTATGTGACGCTGCCCACGACCTATCAGGCTACCGCGTCGATCTTCAAGAAAGACGTAACAGTTGTTGGCGTGGTTGCCACCGACAAGGTCTATGACGGGACGACGAGCAACATCATCAACACGTCGGTGTCGGCGCTTGCCGGTCTTGTCCAGGGCGACCAGGTTAGCATCTCCAACTTGACGGGCACTTTCTCCAGCAAGAATGTGGGGACGGATATTCCAGTTATTGGCAGCGAAGTTAGCTTCGGCGGTCTAGATGCAGGAAACTATAACCTAATTCAGCCGACGGGCCTGAAGGCCAACATTCTGCCACGCACGCTGATCGCCTCCGCGACAGGCGTCAGCCGCGAGTATGATGGCACGACTAATGCGCAGGTGAACATCTCGGACAACCGGATTGCCGGCGATATCATCACTTATGATTACTCCGGTTCGTTCCTTGACGAGAATATCGGCACCAACAAGTTCATCGCGGTGCAGGTCAACAGCCTGACAGGGACGGATGGCGGCAACTACACGCTGGCGGCGAACCCGTCCGCCTTCGCCAATGTTGCGCGACGTGTGATTACGTTCACACCGGTCGTGACGACCAAGATGTATGATGGCACGACGTCTGCGACAGGCACGTTGGCTAACAATGTCATTTCGGGTGACAATGTGACCGTCACCTTTGGCAACATGAGCTTTGCTGATCCTGACGTCGGGGTAGGCAAGCTTGTTACCGCAACGGGTATTTCGGTGACGGGTGATCTATCCAACTATAGCTGGTCGCCGTCCAACACGACGGCCACTGGCACTGGCGCCATTGTGCCATACATCGTCGATCTCACGGGGACGAAGATTTATGATGGCACAAGGTTGTTACAGACGACTGCCGCTGCATCACACCTTGTCATCGGCACGCTGGTCAGCACGCAAACGCTCACCCTGACGGGTAGCGGAACAACCTCTGATCGCAATATAGGTACGGCCAAGACGGTCGATGTGTCCAGTCTGACGCTGGGTAACGGCACCAACGGCGGCCGCGCGACCAACTACACGCTGGTCGGCGGCAACCAGTCCGTAAACGTGATACCGGCTGCGCTAGTTATTACTTCAAGCGATGCCGTGAAGACCTATGACGGAGCGGTGTCCGTGGTCGGCGCCAGCACGGCGCCCGCGCCTATCGTGAAGTCAGGCAGCGGCACTCAGCTATTTGGCGCCGATAGCTTGAGCGGAGGCCTATATGCCTTCACAGATGCGAATGTCAGCCGCAATGCTAATGGTGCTGTGCTGGGCGATAAGTCGGTCACGGTTTCCGGTGTAACACTCAACGACGGCAACAACGGCGCCAACTATACGGTGACCTATGCGGTTAATACTACCAGCACAATCAACCCATACGCCACGACAATTACAGCTCTGCCGCAGACCAAGGTCTACGATGCATCGACTGTTGCCGGAACCGCAAGCTTCTCGTCAGGCCCCATGATCGGATCTGACGCGATTGCTTCGGTTACCTTGACATATGACAATAAGAACGTTGGTCAGGGTACCAAATTGATCCTGCCGAGTTCCGCTGTTGGCGCGACGGGCACGATCCTTGGAAACTATAACTTCAGCTATGTCGCCGACACGGCTAGCTCCATTACCCCTGCGGTACTTTCGGGCGTTTCGGACATAGTCATTCGTGACAAGGTCTATGACGGTACAATGGCTGCTGAGGTAGCATCGGCCTCGTTCAACGGCATCTACGCTGCTGACGATATCAGTGTAGCGCTATCGGTGGGTTCGTTCGATACCAAGGATGTTGGTGTTCGTTCGGTTGTGATTTCGGGCATTTCGCTCGGTGGTTCTGATGCCAGCAACTACATCTTGCTAAGCAGCTCTGGAACAGCAACTGGCCAAATCCTGCAGCGTCCGATCACTATTAGGGCGCTATCACAGACAAAAGTTTACGATGGTACAACTCAGGTTCCCTCCTTGAGCCAAGGCACCGGCTTTGACGTAAGCAATCTGGTGCAGGGAGAAGGCATTGCTGCCGTAACGCTGTCATATGCTGATCCGCATGTCGGACGTGGTGTTGGTGGCGTCGTATTGAACAACAAGACCGTGACAATCAGCGGCGCAGTAGCAGCAACCAATACCGATCTTGCTAACTATGCGGTGACATATGCAGCAAACACCACCAGTACGATCACACCGGCACCGCTAAAGGTTACCGTGCTAGATCTAAGTAAGATGTATGATGGCATAGCTAGCGCTACCGGCACAGCTGCAGTGGCCGACGACACAACACGCCTGTTTGGCTCTGATACGCTTTCTGGGGGCAGGTTCACCTTCGCCAATGTCGATGCAGGTACCAATAAGACTGTGAATGTGTCGAGCGTTACGATCAACGATGGTAACTTTGGCGGCAACTATGCGATCAGCTATGTGAACAACACTACTAGTGTCATCACGCCTTATGTGGTGAGCCTGACGGGTGGCCGCGTATATGATGCGACTACCGACGTTGCGGCCTCTGCGCTGACGATCGGCACACTGGTTGGTGTTGAGACCCTGGGCCTTGCAGGTGCAGGTACGCTTGGCGACAAGAACATCGGCCAGAATAAGGCTGTTGGACTTGGCACGCTGACCCTGATCAGTGGCACTGGCTTGGCTAGCAACTACACGCTGTTGGATGGTAGCCATGCGGCTACGATCACACCAGCTTCGCTGACCCTGACAACGTCGGATGTTGTGAAGACTTATGACGGCGGCTTGAGTGTCGCAGATGCCCGCGTGGCAGCCGCACCGATCGTCAAGGCTGGTAGCAATACGCAGTTATTCGGGTTGGATAGTGTGAGCGGTGGCAGCTACGCCTTCACCAGTGCAAGAGCCGGCAGTGGCAACCGTACAGTAACTGTTGCCGGGGTGACGGTAAATGACGGCAATAATGGCCAGAATTACGCTGTTACTTATGCCAGCAACACTACAAGCACGATCGATCCCAAGGCGCTGACTGTTACGGCGTTGTCGCAGACGAAGGTCTATGACAGCAACACGTCTGTTGCGAGCAGTGCGCTGAACGTTGGCTATGGCGTAAGCGGGCTTGTGGGCAGTGAGAGCCTGTCGGGTGTGACGCTGGCTTACTCGGACGCGAATGTGAGCCGCAACGGCGGCGGCACGGTTCTGAGTGACAAGACGATTGCAGTGAGCGCAGCGCAGGCAACTGCGGGCACGGTGCTGTCTGACTATGCGATCAGCTATGTGAACAACACTACTAGTGCCATCACACCGTTCATTGTGAGCCTGACAGGTGGCCGTGTTTATGATGCGACGACAAGTGTTGCGGCGTCTACGCTGACGATCGGCACGCTGGTGAACGGCGAGCAGCTGACGCTTTCGGGTACTGGCACACTGACCGGTACTAAGGATGTTGGCACTGCCAAGACGTTCGACATCAGTACGCTGGCGCTGGGTAACAACACCGGCCTTGCTTTCAACTACACTTTGGTAGGCGGAACCCGTACGGCCGACATTACGCGAGCAACGATCAGCACGGTGTCGGGCATTACGGCTACGAACAAGACTTATGATAGCAATGACACTGCAACGCTGGTTACCTCTGGCGCGACGTTCAACGGGATGTTCACCAATGACGTTCTGAACGTTGCGACCTCAACGGGCGTGTTTAACAATGCGCGCGCAGCGATTGGCAAGACGGTTAGCATCAGCGGGATTACGCTGGGCGGAGCGGATGCGGGCAACTACACACTGACGACGTCAACGGCGTCGACGTCGGCGACGATCGATCCCAAGGCGCTGACTGTTACGGCGTTGTCGCAGACGAAGGTCTATGACAGCAACACGTCTGTTGCGAGCAGTGCGCTGAACGTTGGCTATGGCGTGAGCGGGCTTGTGGGCAGTGAGAGCCTGTCGGGTGTGACGCTGGCTTACTCGGACGCGAATGTGAGCCGTCAGGGCGGCACTGCAACTGGTACTGTTCTGAGCAACAAGACGATTGAAGTAAGCGCAGCGCAGGCAACTGTGGGCACCACGGTGCTGAGCGACTATGCGATCAGCTATGTGAACAACACCTCTAGTGCCATCACGCCAAAGCTCGTCTCGTTGTCTGCCGCAAAGGTCTATGACGGTAATACGGGCCTGTCCGGATCGGTTACAGTCACAACAGGCATCGTTGGCGAGGTACTGGGCTATTCCAGCGCTCAGGCCAACTCGGCGGAAGTCGGTGCTGTCGGCAACTATATTAGGCAGATCGTTTTGGTCAGTAGCCTCACGTCTTCGGCGTCGAACTATATACTGCCAATACTTGACGCTTCGACCGCTCCGGTTCTGATCTCAATGCCGCTGCTACCGTCTGTGACCATGTCGATGACTTACGACCGTTTGGCAGTGGCGAATGCGCCAACCTCTATGCTGGTGCTAGCGGGTCCCGTTATGGTTGCTTCGCTTAATACGTCGGGGCAAGGCTTTATATCGGTTGATCCCATTAATACGCCGTCCCTTGATGCCGGTAAAACGTTCGAAGTGGCTGTTCCGGTGGAGGCTTTCCGCAATGCGCGTAGCGATGCCCAGATTACATTGAGTGTCAACTTACCGGACGGAAGCGCTCTGCCCACTTGGGTGGCGTATGATGAGGCTGCTGCGGTTCTCCGAGGCACTTCGCCTGGCGGCATTGCCCAGCTTGACGTTGAGGTGACGGCGGTCGACGAGATGGGCAACAAAATTTCAACAATAATAAATTTGAAATTCTCCGAAATAAATTAAAGGATTAAACATGGTTAAAATTCTGCACACTTTGTCGATTGCTGTTGTAGCCGTTAGTATATTGGGTTTGGGGCCTGTCGAGGCGGCGCGCCCTAAGGCTGCGGCCACCCCTGCCGCGGTGCCTGCACCGGCTAGTCAGGCTACACCGGTCCCCGCGCCGGTTCAGTGGGAACTCAAGAGCACGTTTGGAAAGTGGGAATTGCTCTGCAATAAGGCGAGTGCATCCGACTGCCGCGCGGTCCAGACCCAGAATTATTCCGACGACACAACCAAGGGGCGCCTGTTGCAAGCCCTGCTTGCGAGCGATCAAGGGCGCACATTCGCCGTTCTGACCTTACCATTTGGCGTTGATCTTCGCGCCGGTACTGTGATCAAGGTCGATGAAGCCGAGGAAGTTAAGGCTAATTATACCACCTGTTTGCCGGATGGATGCCAGGCGGTTGTTGAACTTGATGCGAACCTTCAGGGCCAGCTGACGGCCGGCAAAATGATGAAGGTTGGTTTCCGCCCCTGGGGAGGCGATGAAAAGACCCTCGTGGTTGAAGTTTCCCTGGAGGGAGCGAAAGACGCGCTGGCTGCAGTCAAAAAATAACAGCAGCAGTGAGCGGCGAAATCATTCCCGCCGCCCTTGATGCAAGCATTAGCCGTACGCGCATATTTGCGCGCTGAAACGTCGGCGCCCTAGTGGGACGTCGGCTGCGCGGGAGTAGCGTCTTTCGCGGCGGCGTTTCAGAGGATGCAACCACCTCTAATGTACCTCACAGCGCGGTTTCCGGATAACTATCGCGAAGACGCGGGTACTCAACTGCAGTACCAAATGTTCTGACGACGGACAGCCGCTGGCGCTGGCCGTGTTGGCACTTCTGCCGCTCTGGCCGGACGTGGCGGCGCGCAACGCGCGGACGCTTGCTCTGGCATTCTTGCTGGGTGCGATGAACATGTCTCTATGGGTCCGGCTGGATCCGCCTGCGCCAAGCCGCGCAGTTTATTCTGACGGTAAGAAATAAGGGCCCGTCATGGGGTTTTGTAAGGCTTTAAAGGTGCTGCGTATTGCCTCTGTTACGTGAGGAAAAACAAGTCAGCACATTTCTGTCGTCAGATGGCCTAAACAGAAAATCTTTGACTAAGAAGGGGTCCCGCGACTATCCGACGACAATCATGTCTAAGGCGCAACCATTTTATCAGACGGACCTTAGCAAGCCGTTGGCCGATGGAAGACGTGAGCGCAGCCGGACTAATCACGCAAAGATTATTGCAGCCGGAATGGAATTGATCGGCAAGGGAGAATATTCGCCAAATGCCGCGCGGGTGGCCGAAGTGGCCGGTGTCGGGATCCGGTCGGTCTTCCGGCATTTCGAAGATATGGACGCGCTCTATCGGCAATTGGGAGCGGAAGTTGAGCTGAAGGTCTGGCCCATCATGCTCCAGCAACTCGAGGGCGTGACTTGGAAGGAGAGGATCGCCTCCCTCGCGAAGCGTCGCATGACGATCCAAGAAATCACCTTTCATTATCGAATAGCCGCAGACTTACGACGTTTTGACTCGCCTTATATGACGGATGATCATCGGCGGGTACTGCGGATCGAGTTTGAAATGATAAATGCATGTATTTCTGAAACGGCACGTGCTGACACCATTGGCACGGCCGGTATTTATGCTCTTTTGAGTTTCGCCAATTGGCAGTCGCTTCGTCAGGACCAGGGATTGTCGGTAGAGGACGCCCGCGACGTGGTCTTGGGATTGCTGGACAGAGCCCTGTCGGGGTTTTCGGATAGCTAATGCCCCGTTGCGCCTGAGCGCAACAGCATCCCCATAGGCAGCGAAAGCTGCCAATACCGCTTCAAGCCAAGCCAAGTCTCCGCCGCGCGGTATAGCCAGCGCATGCCCCCATCAAATGCCGTGCCGGATGATGTACGGGACTTCACAATCGGTGTGATAGATAGCCACGATACAGAGACCGCGCGGATCTCGCCACACTATTTAGTTTCAATAATTGGTGACCCCTACGGGAATCGAACCCGTGTTTCAGCCGTGAAAGGGCCGCGTCCTAACCGCTAGACGAAGGGGCCAATTGCTTGGCGAGCCGCGCCTTTACGGATTCGTTACGCACTCGTCAAGGCCAAGTTGGCGCAATTTCAGTCGGCAAAGGCGATGTCGTCGACGTGCAGCTCGGCCTTTGGCGTCGCGCCCCAGTCATCCGTCTTGGCGCGGCCCGCAAACCAGAAGCGCCGGCCGCGATCGGCGTGGAGCATTGTCTGGCCGAGAACCGTCTCGCCCTGCCGGAATGCCATGGCCTTGAATGACTGCCCGTCGTCGCCCGCGACGATGGCGCGGACGTGGTCTTTGCCGACAATATCGCACTTGATGATCCGCAATGGCCCCGTGACCACGCGCGGCCCAGGCCAGCCCATGCCATAAGGTCCAGCAGTTTCCATTGCGTCGACAAATAACGGGTTGAGCCCGCGCGGGGCGACGATGGCGTCAATCAGCAGCGCCTTGGCGCCCGATGCATTCGCGACGTCCGCCGCCAGCCGCGCATCGAGCCAGTCCGCCAAGGCATCAATCTTGTCACCGTCAACGGTCAGGCCCGCCGCCATTGCGTGCCCCCCGCCCGCCACGAGCAACCCAGCCTCGCGCGCCGAGATGATGGCCGCGCCCAAGTCGACACCGGCGATCGAGCGGCCCGACCCCTTGCCGACCCCATATTCGTCCACGGCAATGACGATGGACGGCTTGCCCGTCTTTTCCTTAATGCGGCCGGCGACGATGCCAATCACGCCGGGGTGCCAGCCTTTGCCCGACAGTAACGCCACGGCGCGATTATGTTGTCCGGCAAGCATGGCCTCGGCCTGCTCTTGCACAACAGTTTCAATCGCGCGGCGTTCCTCGTTCAGGCGGTCGAGTTCCATGGCGATGTCCTGCGCCTCGAGCGGGTCTTCGGTAATAAGCAACCGCACACCAAGGTCGGATTTGCCGACGCGGCCGCCGGCATTGATGCGCGGGCCCAAGGCAAAACCAAGGTCTGAGCATATTGGCGCGCGGGTGAGGCGGCTGGTTTGAACCAGCGCCGACAGCCCGACGTTGCGGCGCGCGGCCATGACCTTTAGCCCCTGCGCAACAAATGCGCGGTTCAGTCCCCTAAGTTGCGCCACGTCGGCCACAGTGCCCAACGCGACAAGGTCAAGCAGGTCCATGATTTTCGGTTCCGACCGCGCGGCAAAATAGCCACGCGCACGCAGGGTGCGGATTACAGCAGCACCCAAGAGGAAGGCCACGCCAACCGCCGCCAGATGCCCGTGGGAGGCCGCCTCGTCGCTTTCGTCCAGCCGGTTGGGGTTCACCAAGGCAAAGGCTTGCGGAAGCTCTGACGCGCATTTGTGATGGTCAACAACGATGACTTCAAGCCCAGCACCCTTGGCCTGCGACAGGGCGTCATAGGCCATCGCCCCGCAATCCACCGTAACGATCAGGCGACTGCCCGCATCGCCAATGCGAACCAAGGCCTCGCCCGAGGGGCCATAGCCCTCCATCAAGCGGTCTGGGATATAATAGCCCGCATCCAGCCCTAACATGCGCAGCAAGCGAATGAGAAGCGCCGCACTGGTCGCCCCGTCGACGTCATAGTCGCCGTAGACGGTGACTTGTTCGCCCGCCTCAACGGCCTGCGCCAGTCGAAGTGCGGCGTGCTCCATGTCCTGAAATATCGACGGATCGGGCATGAAGTTGCGAATGGTCGGGTTGCGGTGCCGTTCGATATCATCGCGCTCAACGCCGCGCGCCATCAGCAACTGGGTGACGAGATCATCCGGCTGAAAGTCGGGGTCGCGGCCATCAGTGCCGCTGCCACGCCAGTGCCAGGCTTGTTCAAGGATCGAGCGATTAATGTCGAGGACTGGCTTCATCCCTCTTCCCTATGGCGCGCTGCCAGTGCTAGCAAGTGGCGATGAAGCAATTGGTAATAATCTGGCACAGCGTGACCGGCGGGTCTCAAAGCTTGGCAAAGGCCTGTTACGATGGCGCACGGCGGGCGCAGGGGGTGGATGTGCAGATCCTTAACGCCGCGGATGCCGGCGCCGAACATATGTTGGCGGCGGACGGCTATATTTTCGTGTTTCCAGAAAATCTGGCGGCGATCAGTGGGGACATGAAAAGCTTTTTCGACCGCTGCTATTATCCGTGCCTTGGCGCATTGAACGGTCGGCCTTATGCGATCATTGTGTGCGCTGGGTCGGACGGACGCAATGCTGTTGCGCAGGCCGAGCGGATCGCGACGGGCTGGCGGCTGCGACAAATACTGCCGAGTGTCATTGTGTGCACGCACGCGCAGACGCAAGAGGCGATATTGGCCCCGAAGACTATCGATAGTGCAGACCTAATGGCGCCAGCTGAAATGGGCGAGCAAATCGCCGTGGGTCTGCAAATGGGTATCTACTGAAGATCAGCCGCGTTTGTCAGCCTTGCGATGCTCGCTCTTGACCCAACGGACGGTGCCAGATGAGGCCCGCATGACGACGCTTTCGGTCGTGATACGGCCATCGCGCAGGGTCTTGACGCCCTCAAGCAAGGAACCATGGGTAACGCCGGTCGCGGCAAAGATACAGTCGCCCTTGGCCAATTCTTCAAGGTCGTAGATTTTGTCGAGGTCCTCGATACCCCATTTGCGTGCGCGCATCCGCTCATCGTCATTGCGGAACAGCAAGCGGCCCTTGAACTGGCCACCGACACAGCGCAAAGCCGCCGCGGCCAAAACGCCCTCCGGCGCGCCGCCGCTGCCCATGTAGATGTCGACAGTGGTGTCTGGGTTGGTGGTCGCGATGACGCCCGCAACGTCACCATCGGGGATCAGCATGACGCCGCAGCCAATGGCGCGCAGTTCGGATATGATCTTTTCATGGCGTGGGCGGTCGAGGACGCAGACAATCAATTCATGCGGCGGCACGCCTTTTTCGGCGGCGACCGCGGTAACATTTTCCGCAATGGTTTTGTCGAGATTGACAATGTTTGGCGAATAGCCAGGCCCGACGGCGATCTTGTCCATGTAGACATCGGGGGCGTTGAGCAAATTGCCTTCTTCGGCCACGGCGAGCACGGCCAGCGCATTCGGGCCAGCCTTTGCGGTTATGGTGGTGCCTTCCAACGGATCAAGCGCGATGTCGATTTTTGGGCCAGTGCCAATGGCAGAGCCAACCTTTTCACCGATAAACAACATCGGCGCTTCGTCCCGCTCGCCTTCGCCAATGACGACGGTGCCGTCCATATACAGTTCGTTCAAGGCGGCGCGCATGGCTTCGACTGCAGCGGCATCTGCCGCCTTTTCGTCACCACGTCCGATCAGCTTCGCCGCCGCGATCGCCGCAGCTTCGGTTACCCGCACCATTTCCAGAACAAGGACACGGTCGAGGATTTGGCTTGCTGCAGTCATTTGAATTTCCTAGCTATCTGAGAACGAAGGTGCGCGAACGAAGCACCTCGTATGGATCGGTATATAGACGGTTAGTTTCCGATAGTGAAGGTGGGGCCCATTGTCGAGATTGCTTGTGGCGATTTTCACCTCTGCCGTCGAACCCACGAATGCGGCGGCACAAATCGAGCATACACGGGCACCATGTTTTCAAGATCTGCAAAATGGGCGCTGGCATGCGTTTTGGTTATGCGCTCAAAATGTGCATTACCATCGGTTCGCCGAGCAAGCTGTCTGAGGTTGCCAAGGCGTTGATGGTGTCGTTAATCGCTTGCTCCGGTCCGGCGTGCGTCACCATAGCAATCAACGCCGATCCGTCGTCGCTCGCCTCGGTCTGGATCAGGCTTTCGATCGACAATCCGGCATCGCGCATGGCTGCCGTGATTTCAGCGAGTACGCCAACACGATCAGCCACCAGCATCCGCAGATAGGCCTTGCTGATCCGATGCGCGGAAGCCGCGCGCGGAAGCCTTTCAAGTTCGGAGGCCGGCATAGAAAATGCAGGGCCAGTTTCCTTGCGCGCAATATCGACCAAATCGGCGACGACAGCGGACGCCGTTGGCTTGTCACCTGCGCCTGCGCCTTGGAACAGCAAGCGGCCTGAGAAATTACCCTCGGCAACAACGGCGTTGGTTGCACCGGTTACATGCGCCAGCGGATGGCTCAGCGGCACGAGGCAAGGCTCAACCCGTTGGAAAATAGTGGCTGACCCGTTGTCACCGTCAATTTCGGCAAGACCGATGAGACGGATGCGATAGCCAAGCATTTTGGCCTGTGCGATGTCGGCCGCCAGAATTTTGCGCACGCCGCGCGCCTCAACACCCCCGAAATCAATGATTGAGCCAAAGCTTAAAGACGCAAGGATCGAAAGCTTATGCGCGGCGTCAATGCCGTCAATGTCGAACGACGGATCGGCTTCGGCAAAGCCCTTGGCCTGCGCATCTGCAAGCACATGCGCAAAATCCAACCCGTCGCTCTCCATCGTGGACAGGATGAAATTACAGGTGCCGTTAAGGATACCATAGACCCGATCAATGCGGTTGGCTGCGGCACCATCGCGCAGGCCCTGAATAACCGGAATGCCGCCAGCAACAGCGGCCTCGAACTTAAGCGCGGCCTGCTTGCTCTCGGCCAGGGATGCAAGCTCGGCACCATGATGCGCAACCATTGCCTTGTTGGCGGTGACCAATGCGCGTCCGTTCGACAATGTTTCGCGTGCCAGGGTCAGGGCCGGACCATCCGATCCACCGACAAGCTCCACGACAACATCAATGTCAGCTGCGGTCGCAAGTTCACCCATATCGTCGACCCAGCGGTAGGGCGATAGATCCACGCCGCGATCCTTAGTGCGATCACGCGCGGTGACGGCAACGATTTCGATCTCGCGGCCAGCGCGCCGCGCAATCAATGCGCTGTTTTCTTGAATCAAACGAATAACGCCGCTGCCAACGGTGCCAAGGCCAGCGAGGCCCACTCTTAATGGGGCATGACGAATAGGGATGGCCATGGTTTAACGACTTTCTGCCTAAGGGATGCGCATTGCTGCGGCGCTTAGTGGGAATTGCACCAAAATGCCAATCCAATCCACGTCGTTTGCGTGCGTGCGCAACTAGCGCTTTTGTAATGCCTTCGCTAAGGCCGTGGCAACGTTGAAAATTTGGAGCTAAAAATGCGTGCAATAGGTGTCATCGGGGCCGGCCAAATGGGTGCAGGCATTGCGCAAGTCAGCGCTGGCGCAGGCTATCATGTGTATCTATCCGATCTTGATCTGGCCAAGGCCGAAGAAGGCAAGGCCAGCATTGCCAAAGCCCTGGCCCGCTTGGTCGCCAAAGAGAAAATGGGTCAGGTCGAGGCCGACACCCTGCTTTCGCGTATTGAACCGGTTGCTAGTTATGAACCCATGGCTGATGCCGGACTGATTATCGAAGCTGCAACCGAGCGCGAAGACATTAAGCGCAAGATATTTGAAGCTGTCGGCAAGGTTCTTGGCCATCAGGCTGTGCTTGCATCGAACACGTCGTCCATTCCGATTACCCGTCTGGCGCAATCGTCGCCCGATCCAAAACGCTTCATTGGCGTCCATTTCTTTAACCCGGTGCCTGTTATGGGCCTGATTGAGGTCATTCGGGGGCTGGGCACCACTGACGCCACGGTTGACGTCGTACGCCAATATGGAGAGGCGCTTGGCAAGCAATTGGTCTTTGCCAATGACGCGCCGGGGTTCATCGTCAACCGCGTGTTGATGCCTATGATCAATGAGGCAATCTTTGCACTTGGCGAAGGCGTTGCCAACATCCGCGATATCGACACCGCGTGCCAATTGGGGCTCAATCACCCGATGGGGCCGCTGACCCTAGCGGACTTTATCGGGCTCGATACCTGTCTTGAAATCACCAATGTGCTGTTTCAATCGACGGGCGATCCAAAGTTCCGCCCTGCGCCGTTACTTCAGAAATATGTTGAAGCCGGTTGGTATGGCCGCAAGGTAAAGCGCGGTTTTTACGATTATTCAGGTGAGGTGCCTGAGCCCACGCGCTGAGGTTAGGCGCCTGATCGTGCCGCAGTAAAGGCTTGGTCAAGATCCGCGATCAAGTCGTCGGCATCTTCCAGACCGATTTGCAGGCGGATGAGGGTGCCTTTCTTCTCCCAAGGCACTGCTGATCGGTATTTTTCCGGGTGGACCGGCAAAGCAAGGCTTTCAAAGCCGCCCCAGCTATAGCCAATACCAAAAAACTCGAGCGCATCGACGAAGGCAGCGGCGGTTGCGGCATCGCCTTTATGAATGAACGAAAACAGACCCGCCGAGCCAGAGAAGTCGCGCTTCCAAATGTCGTGCCCTGGGCATTCCGGCAGCGCTGGGTGGAATACCCCCGCAACGTCTGGCTGCGTTTGTAACCATTTGGCGATCTGCAGTGCCGATGCCTCATGCGCTTTCATTCGGACGGACAAGGTGCGCAAGCCGCGGCTGGCAAGATAGGCATCGTCGGGCGACACTGTCTGGCCCAGCTGCTGCGCGGTTTGGCGCAATCTTGTCCAATATTTATCATGTGTGGTTACACTGCCCATCATGACGTCGCTATGGCCCACAATATATTTGGTGCAGGACAAAATCGCCATATCAATGCCCTTGTCGAGCGCGGTATGGAAATAAGGGGTCGCCCATGTGTTATCGAGAAGCGTAACTATATTGCGCTTTTTGGCCGCTGCGCAAATGGCGGGAATGTCCTGCATCTCGAAGGTCAGGCTTCCTGGCGATTCCAACAATATCGCTTTGGTACGATCACAGAAAAGCGCATCATAATCGGTGAAGAGCGGATCAAAATAGCGTGTCTCGACGCCAAATCGCTTCAGAAAGCCATCCGCCAAGGATCGGCTTGGGTCATACGCATTGTCGGTCATCAGCAAGACGTCGCCAGATTTGAGAACCGACAATAAGGCGCAAGCGATGGCCGCAACGCCCGATGGGTAAAGCATTGTTCCATGCGCACCGGGTTCCATCTCGGTGAGCGCTTCGGCCAGCGACCATTGTGTTGGCGAGCCGCGGCGACCGTAGAAGAAACGACCGTCTTGGTTGCCAGATTTACCTGCCTCCAACGCCGCCACATTTTCATATAAATGCGTGCTTGCGCGCCAGACGGGCACGTTGACGACGGGTCCAGTTAACGCACTCCTTCGTCCTGCTGTGACTGTTTTGGTGGCGGGTTTTTGAGACTTCTTAGAACTCAAGCCGCACCCTGTGCCTTAGGGGTGTCTTTATCCAATCCCCATTCTGACCAGCTACCGTCATATAACGACACGTCGGTCTTGCCTGTCATCCGCGCGCCAAACAGCACGACCGCTGCAGTCATCCCTGATCCACATGTTGTGATCATCGGTTTGCTGAGGTCAACGCCCGCATCCGCATATGCCTGGCTCAGCTCATCGCCCCGCTTCCATGTACCGTCCGCGTTGAACAATTGGCCAAAGGGCAGGTTGCGGCTGCCTGGAATATGGCCCGACGCCATTTCGGGCCGCGGTTCTGCCTCTTCGCCGGTAAAGCGACCTGCGCCCCGCGCGTCGACGACACTGGCCGCCTTGCTGTGCAAATTGGCCAGCATATCGGCCTTGCTGCGCACGGCCTTGTCGTCTTTCCAAACGGTGAAGTGGCGGTGGCGCAAGGTTGGCTTTCCGGTTTCGAGAGGGCGGCCTTCGGCTTTCCATTTGGCGATGCCGCCATCAAGGATTGCGACGTCATGTGCGCCAAACAAAGTCAGCATCCACCATGCGCGTGTGGCCGATTTAAACGGGCTGTCATCATAAACCACAATGCGGCTGCCATCACCTAGGCCAAGCGATTGCATACGACTGGCGAATTTTTCAGGCGGCGGCAAGGTGTTAGGCAGGCTGCTATTGGCGTCAGCAAGTTCTTCGATATCCATGAATACAGCCGATGGAATATGCCCGCCTTCATATTCAGCCTGCGCATTTCGGCCGGCATCTGGCATGAACCAGGTTGCATCTACCACACGTAGGTCGGACGCTCCGATTTCTGCCGCCAACCATTCGGTGCTTACTAACAATTCCATGTTTTTCGTCCTTGACCGTATTTTGTGATTCTACTGCGCTGCAAGATAGGCAGCTTTTCCAAACTATCCAAGCTTTTCGAGAAATTGCTGCGCATGGGCACGCAATGCAACCTTGTCCGCGTCAGCCATCCGCTCCCAATTTTTGTAGGGCATAGCCATGCGCGGATTTTTGCACAGTTTTCCCTCGTTGCGCGCAATGAACTCCCAATACAGCGAGTTAAACGGACATGCCTCTGGTCCAGTGCGCTGCTTGACGTCATAGCTACAATGCGTGCAATAATCCGACATGCGGTTGATATAGGCGCCGCTCGCCGCATAGGGTTTCGACGCCAGCATGCCGCCATCGGCGAACTGGCTCATGCCCAAGCTGTTGGGTAACTCAACCCATTCATAGGCATCGGCATATACCGCGAGATACCATTTATGGACTTCCTTTGGGTTCAGTCCGGCCAGCAGCGCAAAATTGCCCGTGATCATGAGGCGCTGGATATGGTGCGCGTAGGAATGCTCGATCGTTTGGCCAATGGCCTGCGACAGGCAATGCATGTCGGTTTTGCCGGTCCAGTAAAATTCAGGCAGTGGCCGCATCGCGGCAAGCGCGTTGCTTTCCAAATATTCTGGACCAGCGTGCCAATAGATCCCGCGCACATATTCGCGCCAACCAATGACTTGCCGTATGAACCCCTCGGCTGCGTTAATCGGGACTTTGCCTGCGTGATATTGCACTTCAACCGCGCGGCACAGTTCAAGCGGGTCAAGCAAACCAGAGTTGATATAAGGCGAGAGGATCGAGTGCCACAAAAACGGTTCTCCGGTGAGCATTGCGTCCTGATAGTCCCCAAAACTGGGTAAAGCGTGGTCCAAAAAATGCTTTTGCTGCCGCAATGCATCCTCGTGCGTTACGGCAAATCCGAATTTTGCTGTCTCACCCATGTTGCCTGCAAAGCGGCTCTCGACCATCCGAATGACGTCTTGTGTGACGGCGTTTGGCGCAAAGTGTAGCGGCTTTGGCATCGCCAGATCGCGCTTCGCCGGTTTCCGGTTCTCGGCGTCAAAATTCCACTGCCCACCTTCAGGCGTGTCTCCATTCATCATAAGGCCGGATTTACGCCGCATATCGCGATAGAAAAACTCCATGCGCAATTGTTTGCGGTCCTTGGTCCAGCTTTCAAATTCAGCATGGGTGCACAAGAAGCGGTCATCAGGCCGGATTTCCACCGGGATATCAAAGCGATCGGGCCAGCTATCCAACATCGCTTTCACCCGCCATTCGCCTGCCTCGGTCACGCATAATGCGGACACCTTGTGTCGCTCAATGGCACGGGCAATTTCGCCCGTGAAACTGCCGCTGTTTTCCGCGTCGGTCAGCTTTACATAATCAACTGTCCATCCTGCGCTGCGAAGATCCTCCGCATGATGGCGCATAGCGGACAGGATATACACCATCTTGGATTTATGGTGCGGCACATATTCGGTCTCTTCATCAACCTCAGCCATGAGGATAACGCATACTTTTTTATCCTGCCCCGCCAAGGATGATAGGCCATGACTGAGTTGATCGCCAAATATAGGAATGAGTGATGCCATATCGCTATGTTAGCCAGACAAGCGGTCAAGGGCGATACGGGATTTCAGGAAAGCAGACTTGACCGCTTCAATCGAAAATCGGGCCGATCTTGGGGGGCGTCTCCGACTGCATCCTGTATCACCCGTTTGCTTCCCGCGGCGAAACGGCTAAAAGCGCCATTATGAATGATATGCTAAAGCCAAAATACCTCGGTGCGCAAAGCGCGCTTCCGCAAACGCCTGAAGAGGCGCAGTTGGATTATGTCCCCAACCCGCGCCCAGACACGCTGTATCTCGCTCGCTTTGCCGTGCCTGAATTCACATCCTTGTGTCCGGTAACGGCCCAGCCTGATTTCGCGCATTTGGTTATCGACTATGCGCCAGATGCGACGATCGTCGAATCGAAATCGCTCAAGCTTTTCTTGGGCTCGTTCCGCAACCATGCCGCTTTTCACGAAGATTGCACCGTTGGCATTGGCCAGCGCCTGTTTTCGGAGATGAAGCCGCATTGGCTGCGCATTGGTGGCTATTGGTATCCGCGCGGCG
>NZ_JBIKPH010000206.1:0-2756 GCF_044357595.1 Sphingorhabdus sp.
CCAAGCGTGACCGCGTACGTCTGAAATATTTCGACGTGATCTATCACCTGACCGCAGACATCGCCAAGGAAATGGCGGGCGAATTGGGGCCAGAAATTATCGAAACCGTCGTTGGGCGGGCCGAAGTCAAAGATGTCTTCAAATCGGGCAAGCGCGACAAGGCTGCTGGTCTTTTGGTCACAGAAGGCATCATCAAAAAGGGCTTGTACGCGCGCCTTACCCGCGAAGACGTCATTGTGTCCAAAACCACGATTGCATCGCTGCGCCGCTTCAAGGACAATATCGACGAAGTCCGGGCTGGCCTCGAATGTGGTGTCGTCTTGGCGGATACCAACGATGTCAAGGCAGGCGACATGCTTGAAGTCTTTGAGATCGAGGAGCGTGAACGGACGTTGTGATTTTAGCTCGGTCCTGAGAGTCGAGAATTATGGCTAAACATAACGATACAGGTCCTGAAGGCCGCTCTGTTCGCCTTCTGCGCGTAGGTGAGCAATTCCGGCATATACTGTCGGAACTGCTTGCGCGTGGAGAGGTGCATGACGATATCCTCAACAGCCACAGTGTCAGCGTGACCGAAGTGCGGATGTCGCCTGATTTGCGGCACGCGACAGCGTTCATTAAACCGTTGCTTGGGGTGAACGAAGCTGTCGTCCTTAAGGCTCTGCGCACCAACACCGCGTTTTTCCAGAAGGAGGTCGCTGCCCGTGTGAGCATGAAATACGCCGCGAAGCTGAAATTCCTCGCGGACGATAGTTTTGACCAGGCAACCCATATCGAAGGCTTATTGTCGCAGCCAAAGGTTCAGCAGGATCTGACGGAGGATGAGGCAAGCGATCAAGCTGGCGAGGCTGCATAATGGCAAAGCTGTATTTCTATTATGCGTCGATGAACGCTGGCAAATCGTCCACATTGTTGCAGGCGGCGTTCAATTATGGCGAGCGCGGCATGACGGTAATGCTTTGGACCGCAGCGATTGATGATAGGCCGGGCTTTGGCGCGATTAGCTCGCGTATTGGCCTCGCGGGTAACGCAAGCCGGTTTGAACCCGTTACTGATATTGAAAAGGCAGTGCTTGCCCAGCATCAGGAAACACCTTTGGCTTGCGTGCTGATCGATGAAGCACAGTTTTTGACAAAGGAGCAGGTATGGCAGGCGGCCAGCCTTGCGGACAAGGCGGGCATTCCGGTGGTATGCTATGGCCTGCGCACCGATTTTCAGGGTGAGTTGTTTCCTGGTTCAGCTGCACTTCTTGGGATCGCAGACAATTTGATCGAGTTGAAAGGCGTTTGTGATTGCGGTCGTAAAGCGACAATGAACTTACGGGTGGATGAATTTGGTAAAGCCGTAGTTGATGGCGCGCAAACTGAAATCGGCGGCGACGATCGCTATGTTGCGATGTGCCGCAAACATTTTAATGAGGCGCGGGCGGGACGATAGGTCAGCATGCATGGCTGGATCATCCTTGATAAACCGCTATGGTTGGGTTCAACGCAGGCGGTTGCAGCCGTAAAGCGCAATTTGCGTAGCGCTGGCTTTGGCAAAGTTAAGGTCGGGCACGGCGGGACACTTGATCCGCTCGCAACTGGCGTGCTGCCCATCGCCTTGGGCGAAGCGACCAAATTATGCGGGCGTATGCTTGATGCATCCAAAACGTATGATTTCACGATAAGTTTCGGGACAGAAACCAGCGGCTTGGACGCCGAAGGGCCGATTGTTGCTACGTCTGACCATCGTCCGACGATGAAAGAGCTTGAGGCTGTTCTTCCAAATTTCACTGGGCAGATAGAGCAAATTCCACCTGCTTATTCCGCCATTAAAATAGATGGTAAGCGCGCCTATGACCTTGCTCGGGCAGGTGAGGTCATTGAAATGAAGTCGCGCGCAGTGACGGTCCACGACATTTCCGTCTGTCATGTTGAACGTGCTTCAACTGTGGTGACTGGCGTTCCAGAATCTTACATTCGGCGCGACGACCTGTTGAATGCGGTCACACTCACCGCCGACGTTTCCAAAGGCACATATATCCGCAGCCTAGCGCGTGACATCGCGCATGCGCTTGGGGCGGTTGGGCATGTTTCGATGCTGCGCCGCACGCGTGCCGGGCCGTTCGCCCTAGAAAGCGCGATTTCGCTAGACAAACTGAATGCATTCGGCCAAGGAGCCGCCCAAGAAGACATTATCTTGCCGATAGAGGCAGGGCTGGACGACATCCCGGCTCTGGATCTCTCCCCGGAACAGGCAAGGGCGGTTCAACAGGGCCGCGTCTTGACCGGGATTGCCATGAAAGATGGGCTACATTGGGCGAGGGGCGCAGATTTGCGTCCTATCGCACTGGTGGAGAACATCGACGGAACATTGAAAACCGTCCGTGGCTTTAACCTTACGCCATGATGTTCGAAGGAAAAATATGACGATTACTGCAGAACGTAAAGCCCAGGTCATCAAAGAGCACGCTCGCGAGCCTAACGATACCGGATCACCAGAAGTGCAGGTTGCAATCCTGACTGACCGTATCAATGGCCTGACTTCCCATTTTAAAGATCACCACAAGGACAATCATTCGCGTCGTGGTCTTCTCCAGATGGTCAATAAGCGTCGTTCGCTTCTCGATTATCTCAAAAAAATCGACGGCGCGCGTTATGCCGCCCTTATCGCGAAGCTTGGTCTTCGTAAGTAAATTCACTCTCGGCCCGCTTTGGCGGGCCGTTTGCGTATTGCGTCTCCTGAATATGTTTTGGGGGAGCATGAACAGGGCA
>NZ_JBIKPH010000118.1:0-7698 GCF_044357595.1 Sphingorhabdus sp.
CTCGCTTTCACGGCCCTTAGCTTCTTCGACGGTGATAACGCCTTCCTTGCCGACCTTCTCCATGGCGTCTGCAATCATCTTACCGATTTCAGCTTCACCATTTGCAGAGATCGTACCGACCTGTGCAATTTCCGAAGAACCAGCAACTGGCTTCGAACGCTTAACGAGGTCAGCAACAACAGCATTAACCGCTGTGTCGATGCCGCGCTTCAGGTCCATCGGGTTCATGCCCGCTGCAACCGACTTCATGCCTTCGCGAACAATTGCTTGTGCAAGAACAGTGGCAGTGGTCGTGCCGTCACCGGCAATATCGTTGGTCTTCGAAGCAACTTCGCGAACCATCTGTGCGCCCATATTTTCGAACTTGTCTTTCAGTTCGATTTCCTTGGCGACGGTAACGCCGTCCTTGGTGATCCGCGGTGCGCCAAAGCTTTTGTCGATGACAACATTACGGCCTTTTGGACCAAGTGTTACTTTTACAGCGTCAGCAAGAATGTCTACGCCGCGCAGGATGCGTTCACGCGCATCGCGACCGAATTTCACGTCTTTAGCAGCCATGATATTTTTCCTTTAATTGTGTGCCCCAGCGAAGGCTGGGTGATTCAAACCATTCGTCGCTTAGGAAACGATTCCCAAGATGTCCGATTCCTTCATGATCAGCAGATCTTCGCCGTCGATCTTGACTTCGGTGCCCGACCATTTGCCGAACAGAATTTTGTCGCCAGCCTTGACATCAAGCGGCGTCACAGTGCCGTCTTCTGCCTTGGAACCTGCGCCAACGGAGACGACTTCGCCTTCCTGTGGCTTTTCCTGAGCTGTATCAGGGATAATGATCCCGCCAGCGGTTTTTGCTTCGGCCTCGACCCGACGGACGAGAACGCGATCATGCAATGGACGAAATGCCATATGTTGAACCTTCCTTTAATTGTTCGCCATCCCGCCACCGGCCGAAGCCCGGCGTGACGGCAATGAATGAGCGTTGGCACTCTTTTAGTGTGAGTGCTAACAGGGTTCAGATAGGGAGTTTTTGTTTCAGGTCAAGGACTCGGTAAGCAAATTTTTTTGCCAATGTTTCAGACCCGCGCCGGCAACCCCACAGATCGCAACGCCGCATGCGCATCGGATATGCTATATTGGCCAAAATGGAATATGGATGCCGCAAGAACCGCACTAGCATGGCCTTCACGCACACCTGCGACCAGATGCTCCAAATTGCCTACGCCGCCGCTAGCCACAACAGGGATGTGTACTGCGTCGGCAATAGCGCGCGTTAATGCAAGGTCATAGCCGTCGCGTGTACCGTCACGGTCCATGCTCGTGACAAGCAATTCCCCCGCACCGAGGTCCGCCAATTTGACGGCATGTTCCAATGCATCGATGCCCGTCGGTTTGCGTCCGCCATGGGTGAAGATCTCCCATCGGTCGCCGGTCCTGCGGGCATCAACTGAGGCGACCACGCATTGGCTGCCGAAGCGCGCGGCGATATCAGCAACGACTTCGGGTCGCGCGACTGCCGCACTGTTAACCGCGACCTTGTCTGCGCCCGCCAGCAACAACGCCCGCGCGTCCTCTGCGCTGCGCACGCCGCCGCCGACGGTCAGTGGCATGAAGCACACTTCTGCCGCGCGCCGCACGACGTCAATAATCGTCCCGCGCCCTTCATGGCTTGCGCCAATATCGAGAAAACAAAGCTCGTCCGCACCCGCCGCATCATAGGCTTGCGCTTGTTCGACTGGGTCGCCCGCATCGCGCAGGTCGACAAAGTTCACCCCTTTGACCACACGGCCATTGGAGACGTCGAGGCAGGGAATGACGCGGACGCGGACGGTCATGCCCGCCCCGCCACCTTAATCGCCGTCGCCAGATCCAGCCGCCCATCATAAATTGCGCGGCCCGTAATCACGCCCTCAATGCCGTCCTTCGCATGCAGCGCGAGCATGTGAATGTCATCAATGCCCTTCACCCCGCCGCTGGCGATCACGGGAATGTTCACGCGCCGCGCCAGATCAACCGTCGCGTCGATATTGCATCCGGTCAGCATCCCGTCGCGCCCAACATCGGTGAACAGGATCGAGGCTACACCCGCATCTTCGAACCGACGGGCAAGGTCGATGACAGGCATGTCGGATTTTTCAGCCCAGCCCTCGGTCGCCACGAACCCGTCGCGTGCATCAACGGCAACAACAATGCCGTCTTCAAACTCGCGCGCCATGTCTTTTACGAACTGAGAGTCTTTAAGCGCCGCTGTACCAATCACCAGCCGCGCAACGCCCATGTCGAACCAACGCTCGACGGTCTGCGGATTGCGAATGCCGCCGCCCAATTGGATATAACCGGGGAAATTTTCGATAATGCCCTCAACTGCTTCGGCATTTTCGGGGCGTCCCGCAAAGGCGCCGTCCAAATCGACCACATGCAGAAATTCCGCGCCTTGTTCGGCAAATAACATCGCCTGCGCTGCGGGGTCATCGGCATAAACGGTAGCGCGGTTCATATCGCCCTCGGCCAAGCGCACAACTTCGCCGCCCTTGAGGTCAATCGCGGGAAAAACAATCACGGCTTCCACTCCAAAAAGCGTTTGAGGAAATTGATGCCATAAGCCTGACTTTTTTCAGGATGAAACTGCACACCCATGATGTTGGCACGGCCCACCGCAGCAACCAATACGCCACCATGGTCTGTGGTCGCCAGAACATCCGTCGCGTCGGCGGCATCAAAATGATAGCCATGCAGGAAATAGGCTTCACCGCGCTCCACAAGCGGCGCGTTGCCGCTGGGCACGACATCATTCCAGCCCATATGCGGGATTTTTAGATCCGTGGCGGGCGCAATCGCGCGCACGGTGCCGGAAATCCAGCCAAGCCCGCGCGTGCTTTTATGCTCCACACCTTCATCGGCAAGCAACTGCATGCCGACGCAAATGCCCAAAAATGGTATTCCCTGCACCCGAACGCGCTGCTCCATCGCGGCGATCATGCCGTCAATGCCGGACAAGGCGGCCATACAATGCGCAAAAGCACCAACACCGGGCAAGACAATCCGGTCAGCATGCGCAACAATGTCGGGATCAGCCGTGACACGCACATCAGCCGCGCCCGCAGCCTTCAACGCATTATGCACTGAATGCAGATTACCTGCGCCATAATCAATCAGCGCAAGGGTCACGGTCTAGAGCGTCCCCTTGGTCGATGGAATGGCATCCGCCTTGCGTGGATCAATTTCGACCGCTTGGCGCAACGCACGGGCCAAGGCCTTGAAGCAGCTTTCAACAATATGGTGGTTGTTTGCACCGTAGAGGTTTTCAACATGCAGCGTGATACCGGCGCTCGTCGCAAAGCTGTGGAACCAATGTTCAATCAGCTCGGTATCCCATTCGCCAAGGCGCGGCATGCCGAGCGAAACTTTCCACACAAAATAAGGCCGCCCCGAAATATCGAGCGCGGAGCGGGTCAGCGTCTCATCCATCGGCGCATAAGCCGTGCCATAACGCGTGATGCCACGTTTATCGCCAAGCGCCTGCAAAACGGCCTCGCCAATCGCGATGCCCGTGTCTTCGGTTGTATGGTGCTGATCAATATGCAAGTCGCCCACCGCCTTGACCTTCAGGTCAATGAGCGAATGTCGGGACAATTGCTCAAGCATATGGTCGAGAAAACCGATGCCTGTGGACACTTCATATACACCAGTGCCGTCAAGGTTCACCTCAACATCAATGGACGTTTCGTTCGTCTTGCGACTGATAGAGCCTGTACGCATGGCCGCCGATATAGCTGCGCTAGCGCATTTGGCAAGTTGGCTTACACCAAGAAGCATCTTGATTTCGAGCGCTCGGCGGTCCACCTAGCAAGGATGACCGATGAGCATGTTGATAGCCTGATCCCTTATGACGACGTTGTGCAGGAGGCATTGCGCGCTGTTGTTGGCCGCGTGCTCGGCGATGTTGCGCGTGATGGCCTGCCGGGCGACCATCATTTCTACATCACTTTCAAGACTCAAGCCCCAGGCGTTGCCATTCCGCAGCATCTGCACGAACGCTTCCCCGATGAAATGACCATTGTGCTTCAGCATAAATATTGGGACTTGAAGGTTGAGGCCGAGCATTTCGAAGTGGGCCTGTCCTTCAGCCAGATCCCATCGCATCTGTTCATCCCTTATTCCGCGATTACCGCCTTCGTTGACCCTGCCGTTGACTTCGCGTTGCAATTCCATGTCGACGCTGGCGAAGGCACGCCCGAGCCACATGAAGAGGCTGGCAATGACAGCCCATCCGTAGCGATAGAAGATGGCTCCAACGTCGTCAGCGTGGACTTCGGACGGAAGAAGTGACGGGGAAAACCCGCACGGAAACTGACAGTTTTGGACCGATAGAAGTCCCCGCAGACGCGTATTGGGGCGCACAGACGCAGCGCAGTATCGCAAACTTCCCCTTCCCTATGCATGAACGCATGCCGATGGGCATTATCTATGGCCTTACGCATGTGAAGCGCGCCGCAGCGTTGACGCATAAGGCCTCTGGCGCGCTGCCAGCCGACATCGCCAATGCCATCATTACCGCAGCCGACGCCATATTAAGCGGCGAATATGACGCGCAATTCCCACTCGTCATCTGGCAAACGGGCAGCGGCACGCAATCGAACATGAATGTGAACGAAGTTGTCGCAGGCATCGCCAATGAGGCGCTGACGGGCACACGCGGCGGCAAAATACCGGTGCATCCCAATGACCATGTCAACATGGGCCAATCGTCGAATGACAGCTTCCCCACCGCATTGCACGTTGCGACGGCATTGGCACTACGCAATGACCTCTTGCCCGCGCTTGGTCGCTTGACCGATGCGCTTGCCGCAAAAAGCGCCGAATGGCAGGACATCGTAAAAATAGGTCGCACCCATTTGCAGGACGCAACGCCACTGACTTTAGGACAGGAATTTTCCGCCTTTGTCGCGCAATTGGCTGCCTGCCGCGACAGCATAGAGCATGCCGTCACGCATCTTATCCAGAAACTGGCACAGGGCGGCACCGCCGTCGGTACTGGCCTAAATGCACCCAAAGGCTTTGACTTAGCCATCTCAAACGAGATTTCTGCCGCAACCGGCATCGCGTTTGAGCCAGCCAGCAATAAATTCGAAGCGCTGGCCTCTAACGATGCTTTGGTGCAGATGTCGGGCATGCTCAATACGCTCGCGGTTGCGCTCACCAAAATCGCCAATGACATCCGCCTGCTGGGCTCTGGCCCGCGCTCGGGCTTTGGCGAATTGCATTTGCCGGAAAATGAACCCGGCAGTTCAATCATGCCGGGCAAGGTCAACCCGACGCAATGCGAGATGCTGACGATGGTCGCGGCGCAAGTCATCGGCAATTATCAGGCGGTGACAGTCGGGGGGCTTCAGGGGCATTTGCAGTTGAATGTGTTCAAGCCCATGATCGGCGCAAATGTCCTGCGGTCGATTGACCTTTTCGCCGTCGGCATGGACAGCTTTGCGCTCCATTGCGTCGCAGGTCTTGAGCCTGACCGAACGCGGATAGCCGATTTGGTGGAACGATCGCTTATGCTCGTGACCGCACTTGCTCCGATTATCGGCTATGACAATGCGGCCAACATCGCCAAACGGGCACTGCGCAAGGGAAACACATTGCGCCAAGCCGCGTTAGCATCCGGACTGGTTGACGAAGCCACTTTCGACACCCATGTCAGAGCCGAAGACATGGTTTGAGTAACAATTTGTTGGTGTGCTGCGTGGGAGACGACAAATGCTAAAAACAATCGCAGGTGCCGTTATCGGCGAAGTTATCGGACGCAAAAGCGGCAATGGCTTGCTTGGCGCGGGACTTGGCATTGTCGCCACGCGCCTTGCAACCCGCTCTATTCCGGGCTTGTTGCTCGTTGGCGGCGCATTTGCGGCCAAAAGCATGTTTGACAAACGCAAGGAACGCCAGCGTAGCTGATCCGCTTTCGTCGGTCACAACCGCGCTTCCCTCTTGACGCGCGCCTAAGCTTTCGCGCAGTAGCGGCTATGGCCCATTCCCACACCCACAAGCCGCATGAATTGGAACGCCGCGGACTGCTGTTTGTTCTCTCATCTCCATCGGGTGCGGGTAAATCGACGCTGTCACGGATGCTTTTGGATGCGGACGCAAAAATCGCATTATCGGTTTCATACACCACACGAGAACCACGCCCCGGCGAGATAGAGGGCGTTCATTATCATTTCACCGATACGGCTACATTCAAGAAAATGGCTGCTGATGGTGAATTTCTGGAATGGGCGCATGTTTTCGGGCATCGCTATGGTACGCCAAAAGGGCCGGTAGAGGAAAAGCTCGCCGCTGGCTGCGACGTTTTGTTCGATATCGATTGGCAGGGCGCGCAGCAATTATATCAAGAGGCTGGACCAGACGTCGTTCGCGTCTTCATTTTGCCACCATCGATCGACGAGCTGGAACGCCGCTTACACAGCCGTGCACAAGACAGCGGCGCCGTCATTGCAGACCGTATGAGCCGCGCAAAGGCAGAAATCGGGCATTGGGACGGTTATGATTATGTGCTCATCAACGACGATGTGCAGGCCTGCTTTGAAAAGATTCAGCAAATTCTTGCGGCCGAAAGGATGAAACGGCGGCGGCAAAAGGGCTTGATCGGCTTCGTCCGCGACCTCGCGGCGACTTAGGGTCAGGACCTAAGCAAAAGCCGCCAAAAACAGGGTTATTCCGCCCAGGCCAATCGACAAATGCCAACGCAGCTTCATCCAGCCAGATGGCAATGCGCAGCGCGACGACAACCATCGATCCGCTAAGGGCGATAGCATTAGGAAAATCCCAAGCCATGCCAGCGAGGGGCCGGGCCATTCCCACCCCCAAATCCATGGCAAATAGGTTGCAAGCGACAATAAGCTTGGCGCGACAGCGAGCGCAAATATCCCGTTGGCCGACACATCATTGTTGCGCGTGGTAACAGCAAGGCCCCACCACATGCCGCCCAAGAAGCTGAATATAAATGCAGCATAGCCATAGGCTGCTGCCAGCACTGTCCAGCGATACTCCATCCCGGACAAGACCATGACAGCGGCAATGACCTGCGGAAGCAATCCTGCATGGCCTGCAACAAACGCCGCCTTTGGAAGCGGTCGTAAGGTGAATGTCGCGTTGTCTGTCATTGGCCTTTTCCTTGATTATAGAACCCGATTACCCGCCCTTCCCTTAACCAGCGAGGCGGGTTTTCACCTAGGTTCGGGGTACAAGCAAATCCAGAAAACGCACCGCAGCCATGAACTCGCCTTCACGATCGCTCCGGTTTTTCTGCGCCCAATGGTCAGCGCCCCATAATTCTTCCTGCCAAATCTCATCCAGACAGGCGGCCTTCCAAATATCTTCGGCGGTGCCTGCGAGTTCGATGATGGCCAAGGTTGCGACAAGCGATCCTGACAAATGCGCAAGTTTTGCCATGGCGGCCAGTTCAAATGCCCCGCGTGCAGCGACTGCGCTACGCAAAGTCTCAAGCGTAGCCGCTGGCTGGGGTTGGTGCATGATACCTTCGACAATGAGGAAATCGATATCATAACGTCCTTTGGCCCAGTCCAGCCACGGATCCCAAATCTGCGCCTGCCGGTCGGCCAATGCCTCACCAGCCGCAGCGCGATAACAAAAATTGTCCGTCTCGCCATAGGCCGCAATGGCGGCGGCAAAACCATCATGGTCCGG
>NZ_JBIKPH010000024.1:0-21946 GCF_044357595.1 Sphingorhabdus sp.
TGGCGCTGCAGTTGGCGGCGCTTAAGGGCCTCAAGCTTTAGACGGTCGGGGCGACTTTGCGGATCGACAAGCTCCTTTTCTTTCTGCGCTTTGCCAAGAGCCGAACGCTTGCCCAAGGCTGGGCCGAGGCGGGGCATATCCGCGTCAATGGTCGCCGGGTTGAAAAGGCAAGCCTGCCGATCGTGACGGGGGATGTCATTACTATGCCGATTGGTGAAACGGTTGTGACCCTAAAGCTTCTTTCGATGCCCTTTCGGCGGGGTCCGGCGCCTGAGGCACAGCTTTGCTATCAACTGATAGACTAAAAATTGGCAGGCATTTGCATTCGGCCGTTGACTTCCCCCCGCGCCTCGCAATAGGCAGTCGGAGTAAAGTGGCTTTCGTAACGCCACCTATAGGAGAATTCCGTAAGTGACTTATGTTGTTACCGATGCCTGCATCCGCTGCAAATACATGGACTGCGTTGAAGTATGTCCGGTGGATTGCTTTTACGAAGGCGACAACATGCTCGTCATCAACCCCAATGAATGCATCGATTGCGGCGTTTGTGAACCAGAATGCCCCGCAGAAGCCATTTTGCCAGATACCGAAAGCGGTCTTGAGCAATGGCTTGAATTGAACGCCACCTACAGTGCCGAATGGCCGAATATCACCACTAGCCGTGAACCACCTGCCGATGCAGATGAGTTTAAGGGCGAAGAAGGCAAATTCGACAAATATTTCAGCGCTGATCCCGGCGAGGGCGACTAAGCTTTTTCGGCGCGGTGCGCCTTTAACCAGCTTTTTTGATAGCTTTCGACTTCACGAAGCGCGGCAAACACCGTGAGGTCGGATTGTACCCTGCCGGTGCGGCCAAGCGCGTATATCTGGCTGTAGAACCAATATTGTGTCGCAAAACCCTCTATGCCGCGTATCATCTTGAGCTTGCGCAAGGATGAAAGCCATTCGGGCAGCAGCTTCAACTGGTTTTCGACCTTAGGAAGCATAGCCATGCCGCCCAGCAGCCGCTTGGGCGCCTCGGGCATGACACATAATGGCCTGGCAAGGCCGATGACATCGGCGGCACCGTTACGCAGCGCTTGCTCCATAGCGGATGCACTACGGAAACCACCAGTCACCATCAGTGGTATTGTTAATTCGGCCTTCATCGCTTGCGCAAAATCAACAAAATAGGCCTCACGCGCGAGCGTGGTGTCCGCCACATTTTGCGTTTCTTCAACTTCCATGCCTTCAAGGCCCAGAAGTTTTGGCTGTTCATAGGTACCGCCGGAGATCTCGATGAGGTCGACGCCAGCTTCCTGCAACCAGCGGGCAACCTGAAGACTGTCTTCAAAGGCGAAACCGCCCCGCTGGAAATCGGCACTGTTCAATTTGACTGAAATCGGGAAGTCAGGCCCAACCAAAGTACGCACTGTATTCAGCGTGAACATCAGAAAGCGTGCGCGATTGACAAGGCTTCCGCCCCAACGGTCCGTGCGCTGGTTGGACCGTGGGCTCAAAAACTGCGAAATAAGATAGCCATGTGCGGCATGGATTTGGACGCCGGTGAAACCGCCATTTTTGCAGTGCAAAGCCGCCTGACCAAAACGGCCGATTAAGTTCAAAATTTCGTCTTCGGTGAGCGCGATTGGCATGCCAAATTGTCCGCCCGGCAGCCCCAATTTGACAGCGGAAGGCGCCTTGGGGTGCGGATTGACCGCGCGCATGGTTTGCCGTCCGGCGTGGCTAATTTGCGCCCAAAAATGGTTGCCATTGCGTGTTGCGGCCTTTGTCCACGCCTGAAGCGCATCCATCATCTCTTCGTCCGGCTGTCCGTCAAAAAAGACGTTACCGGGACGTTCCAGATGATTGGCATCAATATGGATATTGCCCGAGATATGCAGGCCAGCTCCGCCATCTGACCAAATACCATATAATCGCTGCAGTTCGGGTGTCGGACGACCCAATGGGTCAGCCAACCCCTCGGTCATCGCGGCCTTTGCGATACGGTTATTCAAAACCGCCCCGCATGGCATTTTCAAAGTGCTGTTTAGTCTCACTTTGGTTCGCTTGCTGTGTCGGGTATTGTGCTGCCAGCGGGTTCCGTTTCCGTCGGTGACGCTTTGGCGGCATCCGTCTTTGGTACTTCGGCCTTATCTGGTTCCGCAACCGCAGGCGCGGCATCAAGAGGCGCTTCGTCGGTCGATTCATCGGTGTTGATCATGTCGTCGCTGATCGTACCTTTCAGACTTTCGAGATTATCCATACGTGTTTCGGTGACTTGATTGTCTTCCTTGGAACTGCCGCAGGCGGACACCAGAAGCAGTAGGGCAAGGGCCGGCATTAGTCGGAAAAGGCGCATGATATCCTCGTTCATCTATTTCGGCGCGACCGTACAATTTCCGGTCGTTTTCGCAAGACTATTGAGAAAGCTTACAAAAGTGGCGCGTAATGCGGCGTCAAAATCTGCGAGCGTTGCCTCAATACCCAAAGCGGCAAGGCTCGTGACCGGATATTCGGATATACCGCATGGTACGATGCCCGAAAAATGGTTCAGATCGGGTGCGATATTTACCGCAAAGCCGTGCATCGTGACCCATTTGCGGATCCGCACGCCAATGGCACCAATTTTTGCCTCTTGGCCGTTTTTCGTGTCGCACCAAATACCCACGCGGCCTTCTGCGCGGCGCGCTTCTACTCCAAAATGCCCAAGGGCTTCGATTACCCAGCCTTCCAACGCATGGACGTAGCACCGCACATCTTTACCCCGATGCGCAAGGTCAAACATGACATATCCCACGCGCTGGCCAGGGCCATGGTAGGTGTACCGCCCGCCGCGTCCGGTGTCATAAACTGGAAACTGTTGGCTCAGCAGCTCGGCAGGGTCTGCACTCGTTCCGCTGGTGTACAAAGGCGGGTGTTCAAGCAGCCATACAAGCTCTCGCGCGCCGGTGTCGCGTATTGCTGCCTGCAACGCCTCCATCCGCGCGACCGCGTCTGGGTAATGCGTCAGGCCTTGGGAAACGTCCCAGTCGATATTGCCATCCAAAATCATGTAGCAGCCTTTAGCATGGCGCAAGCGGCTTGCCACCGCATATGTCTATCTCTACGCCCCAGCTATGCATACGAACAAAATGCCAAAGAAGCTTGATTACCGGACCGTGTGGTCTGACGCGCGTAATATGTTTGCTGCGGACAAAGACGCGATTGTTGCAATCGCCGGCTTCTTCATCTTTTTGACAGCTTGGATTTCTGGTTTTCTGGTGCCGCCATTGATGATCGACACTTTGGAAAATGCGGACACTGCAGTTGCGACACTCAGCAGCTATTTCGAGGTCAATTGGCCTATATTGCTGCCAAGCATGATGGTGACGATGTATGGTAGCTTGTCGCTCTATGTCCTGCTGTCGGGACGTACTTTGGCCAAAGTAGGGGACGCCCTTGGCGTCGCGGCGGCATTGTTTGTGCCCTATTTGGTGGCAAGCTTGATGGTGGGATGGGCCACATTGGCTGGATTTTTCCTCCTCGTGATACCCGGGCTTTATCTGTCAGGGCGGTTTGCATTGCTGCCTGCGGTGATCGCGGGGGATAGTCGCGTCGGTATGCATGCATCGGTCCTTCGCACTTGGAACGTCACGCGTAACTGTGGTTGGGCGATTTTGATATTGATGCTGTTTGTTGCGCTCGCAGTGCGCCTGGCATCCGGGATTGTGGGCGGCGCAGTTGATGCCGTTTCCCAATCCATCGCAGGCGAGGCGGGGATTCCGATCCTTCAGTCAGGCGTTAGCGCGCTCTTCGTCACTGTCGAGGCCGTGGCTTTCATCTTGATGCTCGCGGCCGTCAACCGTCAACTTTCGGCGCAAACACCTAATCAATAAGCGGGATATGCGGGGCTGCATCGCGCGGGATGAGGCCAGTGATGCGCGGGTCGGGGAAAGTTTCCAACTGTCGCTGGTAGGCGACGAAGCCCGATCTCTGATAAAAAGTGAGCGCATGCGGGCCGTCTAAGGTGCAGGTATGTATCCACAACCGTTGCATGTCAGCCTCTGCCCAAGCCATTTGCAGCGCCATCGCCATCAGCCATTTGCCATGCCCCTTGCCGGTGAGCTCTGGCACCAGGCCGAAAAAGGCAATTTCACATTGCTCAGGCAGCCGAAAGTCGAGTTCCAAAATGCCGACCTCAATTCCCCGCCGGTCGAGGACGGCCCAAATGCGCACCATTGGGTCATGAATGATCTGCAACAGATCGGCATCACTCAGCTCAAGCCGTGAGAACCAAAGCCATGGTTCACCAATGCGGCGATACAGCGTGCGGTACTTTTCTGCAGTCGGCGCTTGCCAGCGTTCCAGCCGCAGCTCCGACGCTGGCATAGCCCGCAGGGGCGGGCGGCTTGTCATTTCCAGCGATGTGACAATCGCACCAAGCTCGCCATTGGCAATCGGGCTATACACCATTGGGGATCAGTCCCACGCAACTTGCGGCGGAAGGCTCATCAATATGGCGTCCACATTACCGCCAGTCTTCAGGCCAAAGGTCGTGCCGCGGTCATATACCAGATTAAACTCGGCATAGAGGCCGCGCCACCGCAGTTGCGCCTGCTTTTCTTCCGCTGTGAACGGCTGGTTCATCCGGCGGCGGACAAGCTTTGGGAAGATGTCCAGAAAGGCATTGCCGACATCGCGGGTCAAAGCGAAATTTTGTTCAAACAAGGCATCGCTGGTGTTTTCGAGATGATCGTAAAATATGCCGCCCACGCCGCGATGGATATTGCGATGCGGAATCCAGAAATAATCCTCTGCCCATTTGCGATAGCGTTCATACACATCGGGGCCATAAGGCGCACAAGCAGCACGCAGCCGAGCATGGAAATCGGCAGTATCCTCTTCATAGGGGATCGGAGGGTTCAGGTCAGCGCCTCCGCCAAACCAGCTTTTCGTCGTAACAAGATAGCGGGTATTCATGTGGACGGCTGGCACATGCGGGTTCGCCATATGCGCAACCAAGCTGATTCCGGTAGCAAAGAAATTGGGGTCTTCCGCCGCGCCATGAATGGTTTTGGCAAATTCGGGGTTAAAACTGCCGCCTACGGTGGAGACGTTTACGCCGACTTTTTCGAAGACCTTGCCCTTCATCACGCCGCGTACGCCGCCGCCGCCGGGGGAGCCGTCATGATCATTGCGATCCCATGGCGTATATTCAAACGAAGCGTCCGAGCCTGCTTCGCGCTCAATGGCCTCAAACGCGGCGCATATTCTGTCACGCAGCGATTCGAAAGAGGTTCGTGCGGCCTGTTGGCGATGATCTAATATCAGGGTCATAGATTGGCTCTCGGAAATGCGTGGGTCTGTCGAAGACCTTCGGCAAGAGCGATGCCAGCCGATACGGAAATGTTCAAGGACCGAAATCCTGCGGCCATGGGGATGTATACCCGCGCATCGGCTCGTGTATGGACTTCGGGAGGCGCACCGCTGCTTTCGGACCCCATCAAAATAACGTCGTCAGGTTGAAACGCGAATTGGGGCAGGGGCGTAGATGCTTTGCTCGACATCAAGACGATCCGTGCGCCCTCCAATGAACCCAGAAAGGCGGTCCAATCGGGATGCCGCTGAATTTTCACATGGTCGATATAATCCATAGCGGAACGTTTCAGCGCGCGTTCGGAAAACGCAAAACCACATGGTTCGATAATGTCGCATGTCACGCCAAAACAAGCAGAGGTGCGCAAAACTGCGCCGACATTCCCGGCCATGTCCGGCTGATACAGCGCGATGCGCATGCGACACTCCTCACTAAAAACCTATCGTTCGGCAATTAGCGTGTATCGCGGCCGACCTACAAACGGTTATTGCGTTAAAAATGGAGCGCGCTGACAAGATGCAGTCGCGCGACACAGGGCTAAAATCGGAATACCAAAATAGCGGCACATAAAAAAATTAACCACGTCACTAAGTTTGTCGGATTAACTGCCGTATAATTGAATTAGGCCATAAGGTCATGATTTCGTCAACTTCAATGTTGTGACACTGGACCGTCAGAAATCATGGCCTCATTTGGCCCATTAAGCTGGGCTGCTTGTCAGCAATGCTTGAACATATCGGCTTCCGGATGCCGCCCACCCATCCAGCTCCGGAAGCCGGTACATCTCAATATGGGTACGAAGCCATAAGCGCGCGGGCGTTGCGCTCTAAACTTAGCGCATCTTGCGCGCGGCCTGACGTTCTTCAATTGAAATGCTGTCGTCTTGATTGGCATCTGCCTTACTAAAGCGTGCGTCAATCGCAGCGCGAAATTCTGATTGTGACACAGCCTTGTCCCCATTGATATCGGCGCGTGCCATCATGACCATGGCGCCCAAACGGCGAGGTTGGCGGCCTTCACGCATGCCCGCCCCGATGCGTTCCATTCGCTTTTTGCGTCGGTCTGCACGTCGCTCTGCGCCTGCTTCATGTATGGCCATAAACTCGCTCTGACTAATCGAGCCGTCACCATTGCTATCCATCTTCGCGAAATGCTTTGCCATCATGGCGGTCCGGTCGGCTGCGTTTAATGTGCCGTCACCATTTAGATCCATCTTGGCAAAGCGCGCATCTGCTGCTGCTATGGCTTCGGCCTTGGTGACAATGCGATTTCCGTCTGCATCGGCCTTAACTGGTGCCGCATGCAGCACCCCTGCGGAAGAAACAGAAAGGATCATTAGGCCAGCATAGATTGAGAGTTTATTCATCGTCATAGCTCCTTGTTGTCGCCCGCATACCTGCAGATTTCTGAATATCGAATGTATATGTCGTAACTGTTTGTCGAGACAATGGCTGCGTTGTCGCAAACTATATTAGTTTAGCGGTGCAAATAATGAGATGAAGTCAACACGAGCTGGAGCGGTAAGGGGAACCCAAAAATAGGTCAAAAGCCAAGCGAATGCTTTAAGTGGGTAAACTGTTTTTGAAATTGGCCCCCAATATGGCCCCCAATAGCTCTGGCTGCGAGCGAACGGAGGCGAGCAGTCGGGAGCTAGGCACCGACTGGCTCGCACCAAATAAGTACCCCCCCCCACCCCCTTCAAAATCGCTACCCAACGAGACCCCACCGGGGTGCCACCCCCCTATTCTGAGTTATGGGACCCACAGTTCCTTCTTACATATTATTTTGCTCGTCCGACGCAAATGTTTGCTAATTGATGCCCCCCATGCTGATGAGGCGCTGCCAGCTACGGCGCGTTCTTGGCCAAGAGGAGTTTTACCAACTCCTGTCATACAAAGGCGACGTCGATTTCGAAGCCAAACTCAGCGAATGGGAAACCTTCTAAAACTTCAGCAGACCACACGGTGCCTTCAATGGAAAAAACCCTATGAAGCCCTCAGAGAAAGGCTATAAACTAATCCAGCGATGTCCCGCTAGATCGTCAACCTTACACTAGGTACCACTGTCGCCTCACCCTATATGGTGCGAGAGATATGGGCGCTGCGAGGACTTTCGAGCAGTGCCGATAAATTCATAATCTACTCAACTCGCGAGGCAACCTGGCGTCAACCCTGTTCAATCGCCTGATAGGTCATTTGGTGCATACGGGCGCGTAGGCTAAGCACTTCGCCCGGCGAGGGAATGAGCTGGCTGAATGCCATACCGATCAAATTCTGAACTGGATCGATCCAGAAGGCCGTGCTGGCCCATCCGCCCCAGAAATATTCACCTTTGGAACCGGTGGTGCCGCTGGCAATCACATCCGTCACGACCCCGCCGCCAAAGCCAAATCCTGTGCCTCGAAACGAAAATGTGCCGACGCTTGGTAAGGGAGTGCTTCCGAATTTTGTACCCAGCTGGTTTGCTAATAACACCCTGACGCTGCTCGGACTAACAATACGCTCCCCATTGAGCGCGCCGCCATTGAGGAGCATCTGTGCGAATTTAAGATAATCACCTGCCGTACCAGCAAGCCCAGCTCCACCCGCAACCAGATCCGGTGGCCTGCCATAATCTCCACCATAGCTTAAGGTGGGCGTAAAACTGCCATCGGACTGACGAGCATAGAGCGTCGCCAAGCGATGCTGCTTGTCAGGGGGAACATGATAGTCTGTGTCGCTCATTCCGAGCGGTCTGAACAGACGCGCCCTTAGATATTCATCATAACTTTGGCCGCTGACGACTTCGATTAGTCGCGCGAGAACACTGAAGGATTCGCTGTAATGCCAAGCTGTGTTAGGCTCAGCGATCAGTGGAAGTTCGGAGAGCATATGCACATGATCGGCCAACGTCCGGCCGGACAACCGGGCGAGCACTTCGTTGATGTTTGCATCCTCGTACAATTTTGAAATAGCCGGAACGTCGGGGACCATGGAATATGTGAGGCCTGCAGTATGAGTAAGCAGGTTGCGGATTGTGATGGGCTTCCGGGCATCAACCAGTCCCTCTGGCGTCCATAACGTCATTGCCCTGAATTCGGGCAAGTAGTCTGCGATTGGATCATCGAGAAAGAAATGACCCTCCTCATAAGCGACCATTGTTGCTACGGCGGTGATCGGCTTGGTCATGGAATAGAGGCGGAAAATGGTATCGAAGCGCAGCTGCTGATCGCTCTCAACGTCCGCATGGCCCTGCACCGAATAATGAACAGTATGCCCGTGACGGGCAACCACTGTCAACAGCGAGGGAATCTGTCCCTGCTCTATGTAGCGATGCATGACGGGCGCGATACGTGCCAACCGCTCGGCCGAAATTCCGGTGGATTCTGGTGTCGCTGTCGGGAGGCCATATTTGGCTTGATCGTTCGCCATAGACACAGTGGAGACATCTACCCTTGAAGTCCGGTCCATTTTTTATTCTCCATTGATAGGCGCGTGTCTTCGCAGCGCCAATATCTCCCGCGTCTCGTCTGGGGTGGCGATGTCGCTACCCAAGTCTTCGATGATTCGCACCGCGCGCTCGACGAGCTGGCCGTTGGTGGCAAATACGCCTCGGTCGAGGTAGAGATTATCCTCCAGCCCAACTCTTACATTACCGCCGAGGATCATAGACTGCGCCGCCATTGGGAACTGCATCGGTCCAAGCCCGAACGCGCCCCAATGGGCCTCGCCCGCGATCAGGTCGCGCATGTAGATCATCGTCTCAGGCGTGGCCGGTGAGGCCCATTTTACGCCGAGCACGAATTGGTATATCGCCGGACCATCTACCAGCCCCTCCTCAACCAGTCGGTTGCCCAGCAAGATATCTCCAGGGTGAAAAACCTCCAATTCCGGTTTGACCCCGAGATCACGATAAATAGCAGCCATCTTGCGCAAAGTGCGCGGAGTATTGAGATAAACATATTCGATCGCGGGCGTTTCCCAGTTCATCGTCGTAATGTCGAGTGAAGCAATCTCGGGGAGGCAATCAGCAAGATGAGTAGTCCGCACTTGTGCGCTGACTACATCGCTTGCCGGCAAGGCGTGTCCCTCATTTTCAGGGTTGGGCAGAAAGAAGGCGCCATGGCCACAGGTGAGATTGATAACGATGTTAACACCCGCCTGACGGATGCGGTCGACCACTTCTCTGAAGAGAGCCGGATCGCGAGACGTCTCTCCAGTCTCGGGATTGCGTACATGTATATGGACAATTGCCGCACCAGCACTCGCCGCTTCGTAGACGGCATCGGCGATCTGGCTTGGCGTTATCGGAAAGTTTGGATGTTTGGGATTGACCACAGCGCCTCCGGTCACCGCACAAGTAACGATCACTTTTCTTTTCATTCTCGCCTCCGAGGATCAGTGTTCGAGTTCATCAATGACTTCAATCTGCAAACTGTTTGTCGATCAGGACAGCCACCAGAATAGCAGGCTCGTCTCCTTCACAGACCCATGCGTGGTTAGTCCCACGTTGCACAACAACATCTCCAGGTGAAAGCAGCCGCTCACCCTCATCGAGCACGAGACGGACCTGACCTTTGACAAGGATGATAAAATCTATGGTTGGTGTTAGATGCATGCCAGCGTGCCGTGTAGTATCGGGACGATGACCTGCGGCATTTACTGACCCGAAGGCATCCCGTGCAGCCTCTTCCAACTCTTCTGGCGATACATTTTCCTGTGAGGGTGTAACTGTGAACCATCGGATCTTAGTACCGCCTTGCGAAGGGCATAGACTCACAGCACCCTCACCATGGTCGCGTTCGTCGTGGCGTGATAGTTCGCCGCCTGTATCTGTCCAGATTTCGTAAAGACCGGCGCCAACTGAAAATTCATGCACCGCAGCAGGAGGGCCGTCAATGTGAACGACTGAACTACCCTTGGCATTAAGTCCGGTTATGATCCGTCGCAGCGGATAAACGATTTCTTCATTGTGCATGTATATTTCCTTGCATTTATAATCCACTAACACTTTCTCGAAACCTTATTTTCCAACAATATCATTTTATGACGCCCGACAATCATTGCGCCGCACTCGAAAGCATGATCCGGGCGCTAGGATAAAACGCGACGTCGAATGATGGTCGAGTTTTCACGTGCGCAAACCAATCCGTTACACGCGGTGCACCAGCCCACAAATAGGCTAGACCTATGTCTTCCATTCGAGTGATGAGAGGGATCAACATGACGTCCGCAAGGGTGAGCTGTCTTCCTAATAGCCAGGGACCGCCAGCTAGGGCAGCCTCCATACGCGATATGGTTTGAGACAGACGCTCCAAGGATGCATCATATTCGGCTTCGCTAAACTTTCCACCATGCAACTTTAAATAAAAATGCTTGCGTAAAGGGCGACGATCCGCCTGCGATCTCAACTCGTTATCACTCCATTGAGAGAGGGCTGAACTGAACAGGGTGTTGAAAGACGGAACGCGCACTGATGCAGTTGGTACTTCCTCAATATAGCGCATCCACGCGCGCACTATCGCCCTTCCGTGAGGACTATCGGGCATCAGCGCGGGCTTGGGATGAAGTTCTTCTAGATATTCGCAAATAACAGAAGATTCGATGACTATCCGTCCCTCATGGATAAGGGTCGGGACAACTCCATTGGCATTGAGCTTCAGATATTCCTGGGTCAGATGACCACCAGCAGCTAGGTCGACTTGGCGGTCTTCCCATTCAATACCCTTCTCGGCCATGCAAATGCGGACCTTCTGACTGCATGTTGAGTAGGACGTATTGTAAAGTATCATCACGACGCAGCTTGCCTTGAATCCAAAGGAAATCTCTCTGGAAAAGCAGGAAGAAAAAAGCATAATATAGAAGCGATGAACAGCAGGAGCGCGCTGCTTGTAAGCGCAAGGTCATAGTTTCCGAAGTTGTCGTAGATGCTCCCTGCGATAATGGAGCTTATGCCCCCGCCGATAGCAAAAAAACTATATTGTGCTCCGTAAATCTGACCATATGCGGGGAGGCCGAAATAGCGGCAAACCAGATAACCGATTAGATCAGTCTCTGCGCCCATGGCTAGGCCCAACGCGATGGCCGCGACCGTTGCCAACTTCAGGCCCCCGAAAGCCAGTGCCAGACAACCAATGGCTACACAGCTGAACAGCACGGCCGCCACCCTAGGTGCGAATAGGCGATCTATGAGAAAGCCCGTCACAACCCTGCCAGCTATAACCGACGCACCGAGCGTTGCTCCGAAAGCTCCGGCGGCCACCGGGCTTACCCCCGCGTCAAGCAAGAGCGGAATGAATGATATTATCAGACCACTCACCGCAAGCGCGATTAAAAAGAATATCAATCCGAGGATCCAAAAGATCCGGCCCTTTCGGGCTGCTGCAAAACTCAAGCCGGGCAGATTGGCCGAATAGCCCCTATCCATTGCTACCTTAGGTTCAGTAATTTCATGTTCGGCTGGATGATCACGTATCCAAAGCCAAACGATGGGTATCGCGGCTAAAATTGTTATTACAAGGCTCTGATATCCTGCTCGCCAACCATACTCGGCAACAAATGGCGAAAGTAACAAGGGCATGACCATTCCAGCCAGACCTGTGCCCGCCATTGATATACCAAGAGCAAGGCCGCGATTGCGGACGAACCACGCGCTCACGGCCCTTGTGAAGGCAACTGGCGACGAACCAAGTCCTAAGATAGTGAATGCGACGACGATAGCGTAATAAAGCGAGAGATCGCCATTCATTCGGCTCAGCGCAAATACGCATGCTGCATAAAGTGCTAATGATAAAGTCGCAACAAGGCGTAAACCGTAGCGATCAACTAGCCTTCCCACCAAAGGCGCGAAAATCGCCAATGTGATGACCGACAAAAAACTCGCCCCACCCAATTGGGCGCGTGTCCATCCGAATTCATCCTGTAGCGGCTTTATAAATATGCCACTCGAGTAATATAGCAACGACGAGATGCTAACGCTGATGCCAATGAAAGAAGCAAACAATATTTTCCCACCAGATCGAAATTCACTTAGTAAATCTGAAAATTCTAATTTTGATACTGTTTTCATTTTGTGCCCTTTGTCTGCTTATATTGCAAACTCCGTCATCTTTTTAATCTGGCAGTCGCGTTACGAAATAAATTGTAAGCTTTAAAATGCTTTGACCAACTTGTCTGGAGAAAACTCCCGTGTGTTCGGCTATTGATAATGATAAGCTTTAGTTTGTTCTGGTTTTAAATTGCACGGTTCTTGGACCCCGGTCAGATTCCGGGGTCCTTCCTTTGCTGTTTCTAATGACCATTTCCCAGTTAGAACTTGTAGCCAATTGTAACACCATAGGTGCGTGGAGGCAGGTAAGTCGTGTAAATAGGAACATTCTTGCCCGAGGCGTTTCGTTCGACTGCCACTAGATTGTCTGTGATATTCCTCACCCATGCGGCGACGCTAAACTTATCGGCCGAATCCTCGAAGGTGAGCCGAGCGTTAAAAAGACTGAAGGAACCCTGCGAGCGAAGATCGTCCTGGAATGGCGAAAAAAAGGTCTTGCCCTTATAGTTCCAATCACCACGCAACTTCGCAGAACCCCAACTCCCGACTGGAATCGTATAGGTCGCGCCTAGATTAGCGGCCCACTCCGGCGCGCTGGGCATCCTGTTGCCGGAAACATTGACCACAATGCTACCTTGGGTTCCATCGATCGCATCTGGGAAGGACACATACTTCGCGTCAAGATACGCAACATTGGCATCCAGAAAGAGGCGCTTCGTCGCGCGGGCTTGAAGTTCTAATTCGACACCTTTTATCCTAGCCGCGCCAGCATTTAAAACAAAATTTCCTTCAACCCCCGTCTGAGGGTTTAGGCGCCTTATGAATGACTGCAAATTCTTATAATCCATGTTGAAGATGGATACATTAGCAATCAGTCGTTTATCTAACAGTGAGCTCTTCACTCCAACTTCATAATTAGTTACCTTTTCCGGCTCATAAGCCTGGCCCTGCAGGACCGCGTTGTTGAATCCACCTGCTTTAAAACCACGACTGACTGTTGCGTACACATTGACCGCATCATTCACTTTATAAGTCAGTGCTGCTTTTGGTGTGAACGAGCTCCAATTGTCTGTCAGGTTTTCACGCAAAGTAACGGTCGGCAACTTGATCTGAGTATTGATGGACTTTTCTTCGTAGGAGTATCGGCCGCCAAGCGTGAGGGTTATACGATTTAGCAATGTATAGCTCGCCTCACCAAACATAGCATAAGCATCGCCATTCTGGTCGGAAGAGAATTTGATCAACACTGGTACGAACGTATCGGACGCGAATGAATCTTCAGCTCCGTAATAGTATCCTCCCAAGACCCATTTAAGATCACTCACTCCCTCGGAAGTCAGAACTAGCTCCTGGCTAGTATAGTTTCCATTCTCGGTATTATATTGCCATCCGGCGTTGGCTGTTGTGCCATCGAAATCAAGGGCATAGTTCAGGTCGTGACGCTGAAAGGACGTTAGCGATGTAAGCGTTGCTCCACCAATATCCCATTCCGCTTTTGCGGCTATACCCCTATGACGGTTACGTTCAAATATATCATTGTTCAAATTGACCGCTCTGCCACCTGGGGTCACGGCGCCGCCCAATGCTTGGCCGCCCAGAGGAACATTCGGGTCTCTCTTGGACTGGACTGCGATAAAGGAACTATTATCCGTTGCAAAGTCTGCAGCGAGGTCGAGTCGAAAGTTGTCGGTTGGTTCATAGCGCAGCTTGCCGCGCAAAGCGGCGACATCGAATTTGTCGTGACGCTCCCCATTGAATACATTTGGTGTGTAACCAGCATTGTCTCGTGTTTGGAATGCTAGGCGGCCCGATAATTTGTCCCCGATAATTGGACCACTGAAAAAGCCCTCCGTCTCAATCAAATTGTAATTACCTAACGTTGCACTGATGCCGGCCTGGGGTTCATCCGTAGGACCTTTTGTGATGATGTTAACTGCGCCTCCCGTGGCGTTGCGACCGTACAGCGTACCCTGAGGGCCTCGAAGGACTTCTACCCGCTCTACATCGAAAAAAGCTATTCGGCGCTCACGCCGATCTCCGAGATAGACCCCGTCCCGATTCATGGCGACACCGGACTCTGAAGTTCTTGCAGAAAAAGCTTCGCTGACACCCCGGATGGTTATCTTTGCTACGCCCGAAGCCGTTGTCACATGTACGCCTGCGGAGAGGAATTGCACATCGCGAACATCAACTGCTCCGCTTTCCTCCAACCGCTCCCCACTGAACGCATTGATAGACATTGGAATACTCTGCACGTTTTCCGCACGCTTCGTTGCCGTCACAATGATCTCACCGAGTTCTGTATAGGGACTGCTTGAGGGTTCGCGGGCATCTGCTGCATCACTCGAGGTCGCGCTGGTTGCCTCAGGGTTCGCGAGCGCAGCCTCCGCGACCCCAGTATAGGCCACAACGGCTCCAATCGCGCATGTTAACTGCAATGCAAACTTGGTCATTTTACCCTCCAATGCAAACTTGGTCATTTTGCTCTCCCCATTTGTCCAGTCGAATTGACATGGAGAAAAAGCAATTGCAACATTTTTTCGTTGTAAGGGTATTAATATTTTAAATCTAAATGAAATTATGTATATACAAGTTTGTTGTATATTATTGATTATACACGTTATTATGTAGTTTTTTTATTCCAATAAATTGTTGAAAAAAAAATAGCATATTTTTTGTATTTAAAGTATCTATCTTTTTATGAGCTTGGCACGACGCCGAAACTCGGAACTGGCGGAGTTCAAATGAACAGAAATCAAACGATTAACTCAGGTCAGAAACGGCAATGGCACCGAGCAGACCATCACTTGCGGTTCGGTCAATTCTTGGGCTATGGCCTTGGGATCTTGGGAAGATTGAAAGAGAAGCAATGACCGAATGGCCCATCGGGCTTTGCCTTACCTGGGGCTCCCTTCCGAGCAGAGCTCTACTCAAATGGTCGGTAGCTTCATGACAACTGAAGCATTACCGCAGGTGCGCCCGAGAACCGTAAAATATCTGAAGCGGCAAGAGGCTATCGTGCTGGCCGCTTCGCAGATCCTCAATCAGAAGGGTCTCAAGGGGATGTCCCTAGGCGACATCGGCGAACATTTGAAAATGACGCCGACGGGCGTCGCCTATTATTTCGCCAACAAAGAAGAATTAGCGGCAGCCTGCTTCCAGCGCTCGATCGAAACGTTCAATCACTTTATCGCCGATGCCGCGACAGAGCCCACAGTGATCGGGCGCCTCAAACGGCTGATCATTCTCGTTCTCAGCTTCCACAGAGACGTAGCCAGCGGCGAAATACCTGCGATCGCGCAGGCCGATGACATTCGGGCCCTTGGCGATCCAGAAGTTATTGGGGCTTATGTTGAAATGTTCAGACAAACCCGCGCGCTTTTCAGAAAGCCTGAGCTCGAACCAGCCCCGCGCTCGACCACAAATGCGCGCGTTCACTTTCTGGTGCAACAGTTTTGGTGGATGAACCTTTGGCTACCTCACTACCAACCTGAGGACTTCGAACGCATTACTGATAGGTTCATCGACATCATAATGAACGGCATAGGAGCACCGGGCCATCGCTGGGCGCCGGAGCTTTTGACCCTTCCCGAAACCAACGTCGGCGGACGCGAAGACCCGCACGAAGTCTTCCTTCGGGCTGCTACCCAATTAATCAATGAGCAGGGCTATCACGGCGCCTCGGTTGACCGCATTTCTGCACGTCTCGATGTTACGAAGGGGGCATTTTATCATCACATCGACGCTAAGGACGACTTGGTGGTGGTCTGTTTTCGCCGAACGACCGAGGTAGTGCGTCGCACTCAGGTAGCAGCCCAGAAGTTGCCCGTCGACGGCCATAGTCGCCTAGCGTCGGCTCTGAACTCCCTGATCGAACACCAACTACTGGGCGACGCGCCGCTTCTGAAGGGGGCCACGGTTTCTTTGCCGGTTGGGATCCGCCAGGATATCTTGAAAGACTATGAACGTAACGCAGTTCGATTTGGCTCGATGATTAGCGATGGGCAAGCCGATGGCTCGCTGCGCCTTGTCGATGTGCAGATCGCGGCTCAGATAACCGCGGCGGCGGTCAATGGCATGGGTGAGCTAACTTACTGGCTGCCCGGTGCACCCGAACAACACGCAGGGGAGAACTACCTGCGTCCGCTGTTTAACGGCCTGACCGCAGGCCTAGAATGACTACGAATTGTTTGATTCTTTTGAACGGGCCGATATCTACTTAAAGCGAGCCACATGAAAGGCGGGCGACTTATAATAATTCTGCCTTTGGTTCCGGACAGCAGCAAAGTGACCATTGTCATATACTTTGAGGCATACTGGACTGTTAATGTTTTTTACGGCGGTTGTCCGTCGCCAGAACATTTGGCAATAGTGGGTGCGTAAATTGGTGGTACATTGGCCTCATCTGTTGTGTTGATATTCTGCGGCAAGCCTACGGCGATGCTGGCGCCCCTGTTTATTGGTATTGCTTGATCCTTTCACGTTGTTTGATGATAGCTTTTGCCAAACACAACGGTGCTTTTAGTTTTAGGTGGACGGTGCGGATGGCTTTCGACCCCGCCACTTAGGCCCCGTGGCTAGCCCTAAGGCAAATGATAGTGCCTCAAGCTCTCTTAGTTCTAGAAGTTTAGCACTATGTGCGCGCCTCTCGACGCGCGACTGACCGGCTCCGCGATGGTTCCAGTGGGCGATGCCCTTCTTAACTCTCTTGTGGCTTCCGTGCGAGGTGCAGGTTCTGCAACCCGTCACAGCTAATTTCTTACAACGGTCCCCACGGGCGCGGCAGATGGCCTTGCACCTACGTGCTGTTCCGTTGGCCACATTAGGTAACATTTTGACATACCCCAAGCCCAGACATGGGCGAGGACGAGGGAAAGACCGAGGGCATTTTTATATTCCCCTTACCCACGAATGAGTTGGACCGAAAAGACCGAAAGAGAAGAAAGGGACCTTTCGGTCCAGCGGACCGAGACCGAAAAGACCGGGCCCCCTTAAGGGGCCGGTCTACGGTCAACTTGATTTTGGTTTTTACAACCATAACCATTCCTCCCCATCATTATCCAGCCCACGCCGCAGATGGGCACTTTCAACCAACCCTTGCATCGCTTCTCGTGCGCGTTGCTTACGCCGCTTAACTTCAATGCCAACCATAGCCTCCGCAGCTGCATCGACCGCATCCTCAAACAGTAAGCACTGGACCTGTGACCCGGCCCCAGCCATACCCAAAGTAGACGACGTGCTAAGTGCACTGCGAATAGCAGCAAGCGCAGACTTTTGGTTCTTGCCCGTAGGTGGCGGCTGACGGAATAATGCACCTGTATCAGGCCCAACAGCGCAGCTTGTTATAGGGTCGCCATCCGCATCCTTACCGAGGTCGATAACATTTAACTGGAACGCCACACGCTTCCCGTCTTCGCCGTCTTTCACTTTTGCTGCGGACCATGTGCGACCCACAGCGTTACGTTCAACCTCGATAGCGCCATCTAGCGCAGCGTAGAGCGAACTGTGCCCCCTGAGGCCCTTGGAGGCGTCCTTGCCGGTGTGGTGTACTATCAGAACCAAACCACCTGTAATCTCCTGTAGGCGCTTCATACCGGCCAGCATGCGCCCCATGTCCTGACTAGAGTTTTCATCAAGCCCCGGCGCTGCCCGGTTAAGCGTGTCAATGATCACCACGCCCCCCTTGGGGAGGCTCGAGCCAAGGTCTTCGACCTGCTGGTGGTCAGCCAGTTCAAACGGCTGTGCTATGGCTTTAAAGTTTGGCGGTATGTTGACGTTGTTATGGACTTCCCATGCCTCAACGCGATTACGCAGACTGGCCTCACTCTCCAGTATCACATAGGTCACAGCACAAGCGAAAACGCGGTTACCGAACCATTTGTTACCCAATGCGATAGATATCCCGGCGTCAATGCCCAGATACGACTTACCGGACCCACTTGGCCCGTACAGGGCAGCTATGCCGGTTTCTGGAAGTAGATATTTTATGCGCCAGCGCAGCGGTGGCTGCGCCATGATCGCATTGCGGTCGAGTAAGTTAAAGCAGTTACTGGCAGGGTTGGACGGCAGCAAAGTGGCGGGCGGCAATGAAGGTGTGTTTGCCTGCTGCCAACCAAAGTACTGCGCCAACTTGTAAACCGAACCTATCGTAACAGGGTTTGGGTGCGATGGGTCATAACCGGCCCAAGCTTTATCGAAGCCACTGCCATCAAGATAACGTGGACTTTGTTTGGACCAGTTGCGCACCAAGTCTTCACCCGCTGGACCAAACTCGCGCCTGACAGCGAAAACAACACCAAGCCAATACTCATTGGACGGCGTGCCGTCTGGGTTAAAGATAGAACCAGAGCCCCGGAGGGCGTCTGGTGAAACGTGTTTAAGCGCCTCCCCTAGCTTCAGGAGATCTGAGTCGATGCCCTTCTGTATGATGGCGGCTAGCGGTGACGGGCGCGCTGTGGAAGCAAGACTAGGACTACCCGCTATGCCTTTGGGTGTTGGCATAGCGGGAGTTAAATCTGCCACCGCCTGCTTAAGCGCAGATGCTGACAGCGGCTTCACTCGACGATACTCGCCATCTGATATTCGCGATCTTCGGTTTCCAAGCCCTTGCGGGCAACCGTGCCGGGCACTTTGGTTATGCGCGAAGCATTGTAAACACCGGTATCGATTTTGATGTCCGCCGTGTCATGCTGTCGTGCAAGGCTGAGAAGAAAACTCCGACAATTTGCTTTCGTACCCGCATCGTTCGGCAAGTCATCCAAAGGAAAGTAGATGTGCATCCCGTTGCCAGAGCAAACCGACATCGGTTCTAAGTCTTTATCAAAGAAATACGGTTTCTCGATGTTGTGAAACCCAAACTTATAAATATCGTCCCGTTCTTCGTCAGTAGCTGGCTGGTTAGTTACAGCCCGGTCAATGTCTACAAGCAGCAACCGACGGCATTTGATGTCTGCATCTTTGACCGCAAGCCCGTTATGTTCATCGCCAGCAAAGGCCGTATTGATAGGGTTCATCACGATGTAGATATTGTACCCAAGGCGATTAAGCTGAAGTGCGGCCTCCTCAAAAGCCTTTTGACGGTCAACTAAGTTCGGATATGTCGCCGCATTGAACGTGATGTTTTTCACAGCCTTACTGGCTGGCACACCTTTTGGCCAAATGGCCCGCAAAGAAATTGGCGCGTCTTGGTCAATCTTGAAGATCGTCCACATTTTTGACATGGCAGCCTGCTGCCGCGCTAGAGTTGGCCGGAACATCATTACGCTACCTCCCCGTTAAGAAGGGTGTGCAGGCTTTCCGCGGGGATGATCGTGCGACCACCAACGCGGATGGCCTTTAAACGACCAGACTTAATGTGAGTGTAGAGCGTCGTGCGTCCTAAGCTTGAAACGCTGCAAGCGTCCTTGACTGAGTACGCAAGTGGGCGTGTGTAACTGTTATCCATGTTTATACTCCATATGACCAAAAGTGATCGTTTGAGTACAATGGGACAGGTTCGATTGCGCTACAAAGTAGGCAAATTGAGATTATAAGTCATTGTTTTTATGTCTATAATGCAGGTTATATAGATCTAACCATGACAGCTCCTTACCCCTGCGAGTATATTTGCTCCGCTTAAGCTCTGGTGCCGCTTTCATAGCTGCGTTCTTGAGGTGCTTGATCTTCTTGGCCTGCTGAAAGACCTCAAGCCCTTCGATCAGGGCATTGTCCTCTTGTCGCAAACGCCAATTACGGCGCGCATTTTGATTACCCGCTGCCGGCTCGAACACCGGATCGGTAAGCCCAATGTCCAAGTCCCCCAGCGCCTTAACTAGTCCAGACAACAGCGCGGACACAGGATGCTCCGCTTCGACGAGAGTTCCATCCTCTAGTTCCCCTTCCTTAGTAGCAAGTGGGGCGCTAAGATGAATGTCCAGAACGTAAAGTAAAGCAATCAAGTTGGATCGCGTGAACTCCGCGCCGTTTGGTGCGGCGGTAAGCGCTCGCAAGTCGCCTAAAAGAGCATCATATTCGGTATCAGCCATCTTAAACTGCTTCCCGTTCCGGAAATTGCACAATGTCGGCACCCTTACGAAGCTGGTCGAGGTAGTCACTCCACCACTGTGCCATCTCAACGCGCTCCTTCCAGTGCGTACCGCGATCGTATGCTGCACGTACCTTATCGGTATCGCGGTGAGACAGTGCCCGCTCGATGGCGTCAGGATGCCATTTCCCGCTTTCATTCAGCAAGGTAGAAGCCATCGCCCTAAAGCCGTGTGCAGTCATCTCATTGCTGCTGTAGCCAAGCCGCCGGAGCGCAGCATTAATTGTGTTTTCGCTCATTGGGCGTGAGCCTGTGCGAATGGATGGAAAGACATAGCCAGCCGGACCCGAAGCTACATGCACTTCCCGCAATAAGGCGACCGACTGCCGTGACAAGGGTACATGATGGGCTTTGCCCATTTTCATCTTGCTTGCTGGGATAACCCATAGCCCGGCATCTAAATCAATTTCCTTCCATTCAGCATGGCGCAACTCACCCGGGCGGACGTACACATGGGGAGCAAGTTGCATCGCCAGTCGCGAGAGTCCTTGGCCTTCATAGCCATCAATCGCACGCAGTAACTCGCCAACACTTTTTGCGTCGGTGATTGCTGCATAGTGCGTCACTGTCGGCGCCGTCAGGGCGCCTCGCAGATCGCGTGTGGGGTCAGAACTCAGGCGCGCTGTTGACACTGCATAGCGAAAAACAGCGCTGGCCAGTTGTAAGGTGCGACGGGCGCTCTCTAGGTTGCCTTTACCCTCAATCTTGCGAAGGGCGAGTAAAACATCCTCTGGTTCAATTTTTGCAATCGGTATTGAACCCAAGGCAGGTGTAAGAAGAGAAAGGAGATACTCGCTACGCACTGCGGTGGCCGGTGCCCATGCCTTGGAACCGTCACGCCTGCGTTTTTGGCAGTATTCCCCTGAAAGGCCAGAAAAAGTATTGTCCGCTGCTAGCTTGGCGCGGGTCTTATTGCGCTGTTTTTCGCGGGATGGGTCTTTGCCAACGGCAATCTGCTCACGTGCTTCGTCGCGGGTTTTGCGAGCATCCGCCAAGCTCACTTCTGGGTACCTGCCAATACCTAGTTTCTTCTCTCGCCCGTCTACTCGGTACTTTAGACGCCACAGTTTACCGCCAGTCGGCTGGACCAGTAGGTACATGCCGAGCGAGTCGCCGAGTTTGTAGGGCCTAACCCCCGGCTTTGCGTTTCTAATTGCAACGTCAGTAAGCGCCATTTTACTCACCATTCCTCACAAGTGGCCCCCATTTCGGGGGCGTCTTAAGAAGTCAATTCACTTTGGCCCCCAAAATAGCCCCCAAAGCGGTACGAGTGTTCCCGAACGAGGGCGAACGCTGTCAGCCATTTAACGCCTTAATACTGTGAATATGTGGTAGTTGTCTAGCCCTGCACGAACGTTTACGAACGGGAAGTTGGAGCGGGTAAGGGGAATCGAACCCCTCTAGCTAGCTTGGAAGGCTAGTGCATTACCACTATGCTATACCCGCGACGGACCAAGTGGCCGTTGGAAGCGCAGCTATTGCCATTATCCGGCGCAAGC
>NZ_JBIKPH010000207.1:0-2715 GCF_044357595.1 Sphingorhabdus sp.
AACCACCCACAATGTACACACTCAACGGAGCACTGGGTTCACCCTATTCGATGAAGATGCGCGCGCTGATGCGTTATCGTCGTATCCCGCATATGTGGGCGCACGGCACGGACTCGCGCGACGCGCTGAGTAAGGTCAAGGCCCCTGTTCTTCCTGTAATGGAATATCCCGATGGAACATTCCACAATGATTCGACCCCGCTCATTTATGATCTGGAGGCGCGGCATACCGAACGATCAGTGATCCCGCCCGATCCGGCGCGCGCCTTTATCGCGCATCTAATTGAGGATTTTGCTGACGAATGGGTGACAAAGGCAATGTTCGGGTATCGCTGGCTGGAGGAGGTAGACCAGGTCCAGATGAGCCGCTGGCTCGCTTTTGACGCGATGAAGGGTGGCGGGCTGGCAGCAAGCCAGGGCTATGCCGAACAGTTCCGCGCGCGGCAGGTTGGCCGCATGGCGATTGTCGGTTGTGCAGCTGAAAACTTCCCGTTGATTGAAGCCTCAACGCGCGCGTTGCTGGGTGCGCTTGAGGCGCATGTGGTGGATCATCACTGCCTGTTCGGTTCTCGGCCGAGCATTGCGGAATTCGGAATGTATGGCCAATTGTCGCAGCTTGGTGTTGACCCCACTGCGCAGGCGATGATGCGCAAAGACTTTCCCTATAGTTTCCGATGGCTGCTACATATTGACGATATGTCTGGAATCGACGGGCAGTGGGATACAGAGATCGCAGGCGCCGATGCGCCCTTTGCGCCGGTCATCACTGCTTGGCTGAAACAGGTCGGCGACATCTACATGCCATTTCTCCTCGCCAACGCCGCCGCGATTGAGGCAGGCGAAGATAGCTTCCACATCTCCGCGATGGGTCTGCCCTACACGCAAGGCGTGTTCAAATATCAGGTGAAGTGCTTGGCCGATTTGCGCGCGCGTTATGCTGCGCTGGATGCGACCGCACGTGGGCGTATTGACCCGCTGCTCGCGCAGACGGGCTGCCTCGACGCGTTGCTGAACCGATGATCCTGAAGGGACCGGCAACCCTATTGACGGCGCTGGCGTTGCTGAGCCCAGCAACGCTTGGCGCGCAAGCGGCGCAGCCGAAGCGTCCCAATATCGTCATTCTCCTTGCGGATGATTGGGGCTTTAGCGATGTAGGGGCCTTCGGTGGTGAAATTGCGACACCCAATATCGACGCGCTTGCCGCAAAGGGTGTACGTTTTTCAAACTTCCATGTGGCAGGATCCTGCTCGCCAACGCGGGCAATGCTGCAAACCGGGGTGATTAATCACCGCGCTGGCCTTGGCAATATGCCAGAGACAATTCCACCCGAACATTTGGGCAAGCCTGGTTATGAAACGCACCTCAACAACCGTGTGGTGACCATTGCTGAACAGCTGCGCGCTGTCGGCTACCGCACCTACCTGTCCGGAAAATGGCATCTGGGCCACACGCCCAATACCTTGCCAACGGCGCGCGGCTATGACCACGCGCTTGCGCTCGCGCAATCGGGCGCAGACAATTTTGAAGATAAACCCAACCTGCTGATTTACGACAAGACCGAATGGACCGAGGATGGAAAGCCTGCAAAACTGCCAAAGCGCTTCTACTCCTCAACGCTCATTGTCGACAAGATGATCGGCTATATCGACCGCGGTAAGGCCAGCGGAAAGCCTTTTCTGGCATCCGTCAACTTCATCGCAAACCATATTCCGGTGCAGGCGCGAGACGCAGACATTGCGGCTTATGCGGGGCGCTACAATGCGGGTTGGACTGTGCTGCGCAACGAACGCCGCGCCGCTGCGATCGCCAAAGGCGTGATGCCGGTAGGCGTTCCGACGGTAACCATGAACACCAGCGGTGATTGGTCAAAGTTGTCGGCACAGCAGCAACGGCAGCGTGCGGGTGCGATGGCCGCTTATGCTGGCATGGGCACGGCGATGGACCGTGAAATCGGCCGGTTGATTGCGCATCTAAAGGCCATCGGCGCATATGATAATACCATCTTCGTGTTTCTGTCTGACAATGGCGCAGAAGCAACAGATCCAATGAACATGGGCGCATTTACGCGCTGGAACGCCAATCAAGAATATGATCAAAGCATCGCCCAACAAGGGCGCCCGGGTTCGCTGACCGCGCAAGGTGCCGGTTTTGCCAGCGCATCGGTCTCACCACTGCGTGGATACAAGTTTACCGCGAGCGAAGGTGGCTTGCGTGTTCCGATGATTATGGCTTGGCCAGGCAACCCTGCGATCAAGGGTGGCAGCGTTGCAGCCGGTTTTGCACATGTAACCGATATGCCGCTGACTTTGCTGATGCTCGCCGGAGTGGCGCCGCAGCAAGGCAGTTTTTCAGGGCGCCGCGTCGAGCCAATGATCGGGGCGGACCTGACACCCATGCTCACAGGGGCTGCGTCGTCCGTCCATTCGCCAGACAAGCCGTTGGGATATGAATTATCTGGCAATGCGGTGTTGTTCAAAGGTGATTACAAGCTCGTCAAGAACCTGCCGCCTTACGGAGATGGCCGCTGGCGACTTTATAATATTACAACAGATCCCGGTGAGGCGCATAATTTGTCGGGTTCGGAACCCGAACGCTTTGTCGCCATGCAAAAGGATTATGCCGCATTTGCCAAGGCAAATAAAGTGTTGCCAATGCCTGAAGGTTTTACAGCGCCTGACCAGATTTTGGCCAACGCATTGCGTACTTTACTGATACC
>NZ_JBIKPH010000119.1:0-7634 GCF_044357595.1 Sphingorhabdus sp.
AAGTAGAACAAAAAATGTCTTCCCGCTCCTCTTCCTCGCGCTTCGTTAATATTGGTGAACGCACCAATGTCACTGGCAGCGCAAAGTTCAAAAAACTGATCCTTGCCGGCGACTATGAAGCCGCTGTCGAGGTCGCGCGCGACCAAGTCGAAAATGGTGCGCAGATTATCGACATCAACATGGATGAAGGCCTGCTCGACGCGCATGAGGCGATGACCACCTTCATCAAGCGCATTGCTGCCGAGCCCGACATTGCGCGCGTGCCGTTGATGATCGACAGTTCCAAATGGAGCGTGATTGAGGCGGGCCTAAAATGCGTTTCTGGCAAGCCGATCGTCAATTCAATTTCCATGAAAGAAGGCGAAGAGGCTTTTCTACATCATGCGCGTTTGTGCATGGCTTATGGGGCCGCGGTCGTCGTTATGGCGTTCGATGAAACGGGCCAAGCGGACACACAAAGACGCAAGGTGGAGATTTGCAAGCGCGCTTATGACCTATTGCTAGGCATAGGATTCCCGCCAGAAGACATAATCTTTGACCCAAATATCTTTGCCGTGGCAACGGGGATTGAGGAGCATAATAATTACGGCGTCGACTTTATCGAAGCGTTAAAGGAACTGCGTGTCCTGTGCCCGCATGCCCATTATTCGGGCGGGCTTTCCAACCTATCATTCAGCTTCCGAGGTAATGAACCGGTGCGCAGGGCGATGCATTCAATCTTCCTGTACCATGCAATTCCTGCCGGACTTGATATGGCGATCGTCAACGCCGGGCAGCTCGATATCTATGATGACATTGATGACGAATTACGCGTTGCGTGTGAAGACGTCATCCTCAACAGCGACCCCGATGCGACCGAGCGCCTGATCGCGCTTGCCGAAAAATATCGCGGGACAGATGTGGCGCAGGAAAAGGCTGAGGCCGAATGGCGCGGTTGGCCCGTCAATAAACGGCTTGAACATGCTTTGGTCAAAGGCATTGATGCGGATATCGTAGCAGACACCGAAGAAGCACGGCTTGCTATCAAAATGGCGGGTGGCCGGCCCATTGAGGTGATCGAAGGGCCGTTGATGGACGGCATGAACGTTGTTGGCGACCTGTTTGGATCAGGGCGTATGTTCCTGCCGCAAGTGGTGAAGTCCGCCCGCGTGATGAAAAAGGCCGTTGCGCATCTCTTCCCGTATATTGAGGCAGAAAAAGTGGCCGGCGCCAAGGGCAAGGGCAAGATCATCATGGCAACCGTTAAGGGCGACGTGCATGACATTGGCAAGAATATCGTTGGCGTTGTGCTGCAGTGTAACGGCTTCGAAATTGTTGATCTGGGTGTTATGGTTCCCTGGCCGACGATATTGCAGGCAGCGGTGGAGCATGACGCCGACATGATCGGGCTTTCGGGCCTCATCACCCCTTCGCTGGACGAAATGGTGACCGTGGCCGAGGAGATGGAAAAGGCGGGTATGACAATGCCGCTGATGATCGGCGGTGCAACCACGTCAAAAACCCACACGGCATTGCGTATTGAGCCGGTATATTCCGGGCCCGTCATCCATGTGTTGGATGCATCGCGCGCTGTTGGTGTTGCGGGCACTTTGGTCAGCGATACTATGGCGGACAAGTTTGTTGCGGACACCCGCGCCGAATACAGCCACATCCGCGACGCCCGTGCCGGCAAGACCGCAAAGCCGCTCGCCCCGCTCGAAGAAGCCCGCGCCAATGCGTTCGAAATCGACGAAAGCATGAAACCAGCCGCGCCGCGTCAGCCGGGCATTCATGCCTATGATGATTGGGACTTGGCGGACTTACGCAAATATATCGATTGGACCCCATTCTTTCGCGCGTGGGAATTACATGGCAATTATCCTGCGATCTTGACCGATGGAATCGTCGGCGAAAGCGCCACCAGCTTGTTTGCCGATGCCAATGCGATGCTCGATAAGATCATCAACGAAAAATGGCTTCGCGCGAAGGGCGTTGCCGGATTGTGGCCTTGCTGGCGCGATGGCGATGATGTGGTCGTTTATTGTGAGAAAACCGAAACGCACGTTCGTCTGCCGTTTTTACGGCAACAAATTGCTAAGCGCGAAGGCAAGGCGAACATGTGCTTGGCTGACTTTATCAGCCGCGATGGCGACTGGATCGGCGGCTTTGCCGTTACGACTGGCCACGGCATCGAGGCGCATTTGGCGCAGTTCAAAGCCAATATTGACGATTATTCTGACATCATGCTGAAGGCGTTGGCCGACCGTTTGGCCGAAGCCTTTGCCGAACGGATGCACGAACATGTCCGCAAGGATTTATGGGGCTATACACCCGATGAACAGTTCACGCCCGAAGCGCTGAACCGTGAGGAATATCGCGGCATTCGGCCCGCCCCCGGCTACCCCGCCTGCCCAGACCACAGCATGAAACCAACCTTGTTCGACCTTCTGGATGCTACGCATAAAACCGGTATCACGCTCACCGAAAGCTTTGCGATGCTGCCGACCGCAGCGGTGAGCGGTTTGTATTTTGGCCATCCGCAGTCGGAATATTTCGGTGTCGCACGGATTGGTGATGATCAGGTGGCGGATTATGCGTCGCGTCGGGGACTGGATCTGGACCGTGCACGGCAATATCTGCGGCCAAATCTCAACGAATGAAGGCATGGGGACCTGAGCGCAGAAGGGTAAAAAATAACTACCATCTTAGCGGGAGCAATATCGCAGTTCGGATTAACAACAATTAAAGCTTTAATCAGAGCCGATTAAAGACAAAACCAGCGAACCATCCCAGCAGCAACGATACAAGCACAGCCATCGCCCCGTAAAAAAGGGCGTAGTCCTTTGCCATGACCGTAACCAACTGTTCAAACCCGGTCTTTCGAATGCGCACTTCAACATTGTCATCGGCGACGATGACCCTGCCGTCGCGAATGAGCAAGGTTTCGGCGGTGTAGACGCCCACCGGAACGCTTGAGGGAATGTTGAGGCGGGCGCGATACAGGACTTGATCGGTGATTTCGACCGTACCGGCCTCTTGCCGAAATAGACCATTGCGGCGGTTTAAATCCACCAGCCCATCGGCAAAGCGGCGCTGTTCGGCAGCATCCACTTCACCACTTGGGGAGAGCTGCAAACGATCCAAGCCAAGCTCATAAATCGCGGCGGTCTTGCTGTTTACGATCTGCTCGAGTGGTCGTGAAGATGCGATGGCATAGTAAGATGGCACCGAGCGAAAATCACTGCTGTCCGCATTGATCCAAATGCCAGCGATTTTCTGTTTTTCGCGCAGGGTGATGGACCGGGTTGGACCACGCAGCACAACCGCTACATCAACCCTGCCCTCTGGAACAACGCCGCGCGGGTATATGATTGCGCCGAATAACAGCATTTCCGCGCCAGTGAAGCCCGATTGAATATCAATTTGACGCTGTGAGACGTCAGGCACCAGCTTGGGCACATTCTGTGCGCTTGCTGCGACCGGAAGCAGCCATAAAAATAAGGCCAACCAGCGTATCATAATGCTTGCAACGTGTAGATTTCGTCCGGCCGCCAACCAAGACCAAGCGCCATGCGGATTGCGACCAGTAGAACGATAGTGGCAAGGAAAAGGCGCAGATATTCTGGCCGCATACGCTGCGCCAAACGCGCGCCAATCTGAGCGCCGGTGACACTGCCGATAAGCAGAAATACGGCAAGAACGATGTCGACGGCCTTGGTGGTCAGGCTATGCATCATCGTAGACGCCATGGTCACAAACAAAATCTGGAATAATGACGTCCCTACAACCACCTGCGCGCCCATGCCCAAAAGATACAGCATGGCGGGCACCATTATGAAACCGCCGCCAACACCAAGCAGCATGGTCATAATGCCAGTGACGAAACCCAATATCAACGGCGCAAGCGGTGAAATGTAAAGACCTGAACGATAGAAGCGCCAGCGCATGGGCAGGCTGGCAACCAGCGGGTGATGCCGTCGCTTTGCCGCGACGACCGGCTTACCCGACCGGGTGGCACGCACGCTCGACAGGCTTTCTTTGGCCATCATGCCACCGATGCTGCCCAGCATGAGGACGTACAGAATGTTGATGACGGTATCAATCTGGCCGACGGATTCCAATATTTCAAAAATTGCAGCGCCCGCGCCGGTACCGAATATACCGCCTACGACGAGCACACCGCCCATCTGGAAATCAACACCGCCACGCTTCATATGTGCAAACACGCCCGACACGCTTGCACCGGTTACCTGCGTGGATGCGGACGCCGCCGCAACTGCAGGGGGGATGCCATAGAAAATCAACAAGGGTGTTGTCAGGAACCCGCCGCCTACGCCGAACATGCCCGAGAGCACGCCCACGCCGCCACCCAGCAGGATGATGACCAGCGCATTCACCGACAAATTGGCTATGGGAAGATATATATCCATGATCGACGGATAGACCCTAACGGCATTTCGCGGCAGGATAAAGGCTAGCGCTTAGAAACTGGTGGACAAGGTCACGGCGGGACCATTGCCGGGTTGGGCATCGCCCGCAACGCGAAATCGCCAACTTGCGTCGATCCGCAATCTGGCGGGTCCAGCGGGTACCCAGGCGCGCGCGGACGGCGCAACATCCAGACGCATGATGTCGCTTTGCCCGCCGCCCCATATGCCTCCACCAGCAGAAAGCTGCGCGCCACCTTGGCTGGCCAACGGCCCTTACTTGCTATGTTGCAGCCTGATGGCCATAGTAATTTTACATGATCAATATTCCAAAATCACTAACTAGAAAATCTGCTTTGCGGGCATTTTTGTCCAGCGGAGCGGCTGGTGGGATACTGCTGATGGTGGCGGCCGCGCTGGCCATGATCATTGCTAATTCAGTTTTTGCGCAAGATTACACCCATCTCATTCATGCGGTAATCGGCCCAGAATTGACGCCCAAGCTTGGGCCAATGACCATTCATCTGTGGATTAACGATGGCCTTATGGCGATTTTCTTTCTGCTCGTTGGCCTGGAGATAAAGCGCGAATTTGTGGATGGTCACTTGTCTACTTGGGCTGATCGCAGACTTCCGATGATTGCGGCTGCTGCTGGCATGATTGTTCCAGCTATCATTTATCTTGCTATTGCAGGCGGCGAGCCCGCGTTACGACGTGGTTGGGCCATTCCCGCTGCAACCGATATTGCCTTTGCCATTGGCGTACTTGCCCTGTTGGGCAGTCGTGCACCCGCGTCGCTGAAGCTGTTCCTGACGACGGTTGCCATTGTCGACGACATGGGGGCTGTTGCGATTATTGCTGTATTTTACACAGCCGAGCTGAACCTTGTCGCGCTGGCTGCTGCTGGAACCATCTGGTGCGCGATGTTGTTGTTGAACCGGTTTCGGGTCAATGTGCTTTGGCCATATCTGCTCCTAGCGGCCTTGTTATGGTATGCCACATTATTGTCCGGCGTCCATGCCACGATTGCCGGCGTGTTGGCCGCTTTTGCCATACCGTTCCGACGCACGCTTGCCGCCCCAGATGCGGCGGATTCGCCGCTGCATCGGCTGGAACATGCCTTGGTGAAACCTGTGGCATTTGTCATTGTGCCGATTTTTGGGTTTGCCAATGCTGGCGTTTCGCTGGAGGGCACAAGCTTCGCCGCACTTACCGCGCCACTTCCGCTTGCTATCGCAATGGGCCTGTTTTTGGGCAAGCAAATCGGCATTTTCACCAGCATTTGGCTTTCGGTTAAGCTCGGTATTGCTGTCCGGCCGTACAACGCCAGCTGGATGCAAGTCTTCGGCGTCGCCGTACTGTGCGGCATCGGTTTTACAATGAGCTTGTTTATAGGTGGTCTTGCTTTTGCAGGGCCAGCACAAGGTGACGCTGTCAAGATTGGTGTTTTGATGGGGTCGCTACTTTCCGCGATCCTGGGCTATAGTATTTTGCGCTTCGCCGCGCCTCGTAAGCGGCTCTCTGGAGATGCCATATGAAGTTTCGCAGTTACATCCTGCTGCTCACGTTGCTCGCTTCGGGCTGCAGCTCGGTTCCGGCGCCATCGGTTGCGTCACAGGCCGCGCCCTCAATGTCCCTGACTGACGTTTCTGACGCGTATATTCAATTGACGCTCGAAGCTGGCACGCATGAGGCGGAATATGTGGATGCATATTATGGTCCAGCTGCGTTGCAGGCCGCCGCCGCCGCAAACCCGCGTTCGCTTGTCGCATTGATTGCGCAAGCCAGCACACTCACCGCCGCCATTGATGCCGCGTTACCGGGCATCCAATCGGCACCGGATCGCCGCCGCGCACATGCGCTGCGCGGCATGCTTGTCGCTGCAGATACCCGCCTGCAGATGCTTCAGGGCCGCAAATTTGCGTTTAACGCAGAAGCCGAGGGCCAGTTTGCGACAGTTCCGAAATTAATGCCCTTGGCCCATTATGATGCCATTTTGGCTGGCCTTGAAAAGCTTATTCCGGGCGACGGCCCACTCGCAACACGGGTGGATAGCTTTAACGAGAATTATACGGTGCCCAAGGATCGGATGAAGCCCGTCTTCGACGCAGCGATTGCCGAGTGCAAGCGGCGGACGGAAGCGCACATCAACCTGCCGGCGGGTGAAACTTTTGATATGGAGTTCGTGACGGGGAAGCCGTGGTCGGGTTATAATTATTATAAGGGCAATTACAAAAGCCTTATTCAGATTAACACCGACCTCCCCATCCGCATCAGTCGCGCCGTCGATCTTGGCTGTCATGAGGGCTATCCCGGGCATCATGTTCTGAACCTGTTGGTCGAGGAACGACTGGCGCGCAAAAATGGCTGGAAGGAGTATGAGGTAAACCCCTTGTACAGCCCGACGAGCGTCCTTTCCGAGGGCAGCGCAAATTACGGCATTGATCTGGCGTTTCCGGCGCAGGAGCGCTTGGCCTTTGAACGCGACGTGCTGTACCCATTGGCTGGCCTGGACCCCCAGACAGCCCAAGCCTATTGGAAAATGCAGCAAATGACCGAGGCACTTTCGGGCGCGCGACTAACGATCGCAAAAATGTATCTGGACGATGAAGTGACGCGGCCACAGGCCTTGGCATTGACGCAGAAATATCTTTTACTTTCGCCCGCCCGTGCCGAACAATCGATTGGCTTTACGGACCATTATCGCAGCTATGTGATCAATTATGGCTGGGGCAAGGACTTGGTAAGGAACTATGTCGAACGCGGCAATCCGGCCCAAGCCGAGCGGTGGCGCCGCATGGAGAAGATATTGAGCGAGCCGACTTTGCCGTTTGACTTACTGCCTTAAGCAAATTGATAGCGGCATTATGACGCGAGATTGTCTTGGTATAACCTCCAGCGACAAGGGCGCAGCGCCAACGCTTAATCGGCCGCTATAGAAAGACACGGCGCTACCGGTAATTCGCGTTGGGCAAAGCAGGGGATAGAATGACGAGCGATGCCATGAGGACAAGTTAGACAAATCAACCCAGCCGCTGCAAGTAAAAATGGCGACCATTTCGGGCCGCCCTAAATTTTTACGTTATAATACAATATTTTATAGCTTCCCGACCAGCTCCGGCACAACCGTAAACAGGTCACCAACCAAGCCGATATCTGCGACCTGGAAGATCGGTGCATCTTCGTCCTTGTTGATGGCGATAATGACCTTAGAATCCTTCATACCGG
>NZ_JBIKPH010000005.1:0-64143 GCF_044357595.1 Sphingorhabdus sp.
GGTATGGCAAATGCCCGTCGCCATGATTTCGACCAGCACTTCGCCAGCCTTTGGACCTTCCAAATCCAACTCAACAATTTCCAATGGCTTTTTCGCTTCAAATGCAACTGCAGCGCGGGTCTTCATGGTACTTGGGTCTCCGTTATACTCTGCCACAGGTTTTTCCATTAACCGCGCAGCGGTGCAAGCCTAGATTCCAGCATACCATGCATAGTCGCCAACATCCTCCCAATATCCTCCCTTTCCACCGTGAAATTTGGTCAGGTCGTCCGTCGCCTCGATGCTCATAACATATTTGGCCTGCTTGTAGCCCAACTGCCGCTCTACGCGCAGCCGGATAGGTGCGCCATATTTCACGGGCAGAGTTTCACCATTCATGCCCCACGCCAATATGGTCTGCGGATGGTAGGCGTCGACCAAGTCAATCGATTCATAATATGGCAGCGCTCCGTAATCATCCGCGCAATGAAAAACGATATATTTGGCACGGCTAGACACGCGGGCCTGTTGCAGCAACAGGCGGAGCGGCGTGCCTTGCCACTGCGCAATCGCACTCCAACCCTCCACACAGTCATGCCGCGTGATTTGCGTGCGCGCTGGCATGGCCCGCAGCGCGTCCAGGCCAAGCATCAAGGGATTGGCGACCATGCCGTCAACACGCAGCCGCCAGTCCGCAAAACCATTCTGCAGATGCGCGAGATATTCCGCCGAAGTAGCGATCACCGAACCATTTGTTTTAAAAATGGGCGATATGTCCGACGGCGCAAATTCAGGCGCCAGCGTTGCGCGGTCCATTAACGACCTGTGCGTGATCTGATTAAGACTATCCACCGACCGCAGCGCAGATCTGAAGGTCGCATTCTCATTCATGGCGTCACAGCCACTCAAGATCAGCGCACCGCTGCCCAAAGTCGCGCCGCGCAACAGGTCGCGCCGGCGGATAAATTTGCGCCCATCGGTCATGGCTGTTCTCCAACTTGGCTGGGTTCACTGGTCGCCGCATGCCGCCCCGTTATCATCGACCGGACACCCTTAATTGGTCCGGAAAGTAGTACCATGAGGAGGTGAACGACAACAAAAAGTGCCATCATCGTCGCAGCAATGAAATGCAGCGAGCGGGCCGACTGCCGCCCACCAAATAGATCAAGTAACCACGGCCAAGCCGCGTTCAGTGCAGGCGACATTGCGATGCCCGTCAGGATCATGGTCGGCAGCACGACGAATATGAGCCCAATATAGGTGAATTTTTGCAGTATATTATAAGTGCCGTGCGCGTGATCGAAACGCAGCTGCGCATGATTTTTGATGTCTTTCCAGATATTAGCCACGCTCCATTCCGCACGTCGGACATGCAAGTCCTTTCGAATATGGCCGTTGACCAGCGAACCCAGCATGAAGGCCGTCAGCCCAAGCGCGAAAAGCCACGCAAAGGCAAAATGCCACCTGCGCGCAGCGGCTAGACTATAATGGGTCGGAATGGTCGCCCAGCCGGGGAAGGCAACCCTGCGAACCTTGTCTTTTGAATCTAATGATAGTCCCAGCACGCCGGTGGTTTCAACGCGGGCATTCCCAATTCTCACGAACCCAGTGGTGCGTGTATCGTCAATTTGCAACCAAGCATAATCTCCGCGTGCGCCGAATTCGCCCCAATATAATTGCGGATGGGCGTTAAAGATCATGAGGCCACTCATCAGCAATATCGTAGCGAAAATGGCGTTCAACCAATGCCAGATACGCGTGAGGCTATGGTGCCGTTTCACCACATCCTGCGACCCTGACTGTGTTGCATCCATAAAAGTGCTCCTATGCAAAGTCTAAGCGACCCTGGCCCATCGGGCAACTGCAACATCACAATTTAGCAGCGGACACATCGGGTTTATGTTTAAGGCGCTACGCGGCGCCCATCAGACCAGTGGCCCTATTCGTCGGCGTTGGACCGTTCGGGCTGCACCGGTGCCCATATCAACATGTGATCAGCCTTGAAAAGGCCAGTGCCTTAATATAACCAGCTGAAAATATTAGAATTTTTCACCCGTAAGCCGCTGGCACAACATGTCCAATTGGTCCAAACTCCCATATTCGAAAGTCACTGCGCCAGCGCCCGTCGCATTTTTTTGCGCTATCCGCACCTTCAATCCCAAAAGATCGCCAAGATGCGACTCGACTGCGCGGATATCGGCATTTTCTGGCTGGCCAGCAGATACTGTCCTTTTCGCCTTTGGCGCGCGCTCTTGTTGCACCAGCGCTTCAGTTGCACGAACAGACAGCCCTTTTTTGATGACCAGCATTGCCAACTGGACCGCATTGTCACTGCCCAATAAGGCGCGCGCGTGTCCCATGCTTAGCTTTTCTTCGGTCACCAGGTCGCGCAGCGTTGGCGGCAAGTCCAGCAAGCGCATCATGTTTGCAACATGGCTTCGCGATTTATGCACCAACTCGGCAAGTTCGGCGGCACTGTGCCCAAATAACTCCGTTAGCTTCTTATAGGCATCAGCCTCTTCAATTGGATTTAAATCCTGCCGCTGGATATTTTCGAGAAGCGCAATTTCCAGCGTTTCGGAATCGTCAAAGCTGCGGATAATTGCAGGAATATCATGTAACTGCGCACGCTGGGCCGCCCGCCAGCGGCGTTCACCCGCAACAATCTGGTACCCCCCTTGAAATGGCCGGACAATTATGGGCTGAATAATCCCATGCTTTGCTATGCTCGCGGCCAGCTCATCCAACTTCTCATCGGCAAAATGGCGCCGTGGCTGATCGGGATTAGGACGTATGTCGATCACCGACAGCGTCGCAACGCTCTGCCCACGAGAATCCATGTCTGAATTTGATTTTGTCCCCATGCTGTCGCCGCGCAATGCCTCACCGAGCAAAGCATCCAGGCCCCGCCCAAGGCCCATTTTTTTCTTTAACGGCGACTTTTCCGACGTATTGTCTTTGCTCACGCTGCTAACTCCCGGGCCGGTAGTCGGCCAATCAATTCCCTGGCAAGTTTCATATAGGCTTCTGATCCCGAGCAGCGGTGATCGTAGACCAAGGCCGGAAGCCCATGACTAGGTGCCTCAGACAAGCGCACATTCCGCGGAATGACGGTATCAAATACAAGATTACCTAAGCAACTGCGCACATCGTCAGCCACCTGCTCGGTCAGCTTATTACGCTTGTCGTACATGGTAAGCGCGATACCCATGATTGTAAGGGCGGGGTTGAAACGACCCTGAACGCGTTCAACTGTCTGCAATAACTGGCTAAGCCCCTCCAGCGCGAAAAACTCACATTGTAGCGGGACGAGAAGCGAATCTACCGCAACCAGCGCGTTTACGGTTATCAAACCAAGCGACGGTGGGCAGTCGATTATGCAAATGTCCCAATGCGCGTCGGATTTATCAAACGCCGCTTTAAGCCGACCAGTGCGATCTTCACACTGAACCAATTCGATTTCCGCACCCGATAGGTCAACAGTGGCAGGTACAATGTCGAGGTTCGGAATAAGCGTCGGGATCGACGCGTCTTTCAACGATGCATCTCCCAGCAATAGATCATAGCTGCTGTGAACCCGCTGCGCTTGCTTTAACCCAAGCCCCGTGGAAGCATTGCCTTGGGGATCAAGATCCACAAGAACGCAGCGCCAACCGCTTGCAGCCAACGCCGTCGCCAGATTTATGGCTGTTGTGGTCTTGCCAACCCCTCCCTTTTGGTTCGCTACAGCAATACGGATCATGGCCTTTGCCCCTGTGTTGCGGCACCCGCTTTGGTTTGGCGATGCCCCGATAATGTGCCAACCAGAATCCCCGCATCCTGGTCAGTTATGCTCTGCATAACTTTAAAATTTCCATCCCAAACGCCTTGGGCGTCTTGCCACTCGTGGTCCGCATTACGCCCCTTTGGTAAAAGCCACAAAGTTTTATTTGTCGCAAAGCGTTCTGCAAGATCAAACAGCTTCGGTAATGGCGCAAACGCACGGGCACTGATGACGGAATAAGGCGCGGTTTCCAAACGTTCCAACGTAACCCCTGCAACATGAACACGACGGGTGAGGGCCAACATTTCAACCGCACGCTGCAGATAATCAATCCGCCGCGCACGCGATTCCACAAGCGTCACGTTGTAATCGGCCAACAATGCAATAATCAGCCCGGGAAACCCAGCACCCGAGCCCAAATCCAGCCAGCGGGTGGCTGCGGGGGCATGGTCCAGAAATTGCAGCAACTGGGCACTGTCCACAATATGGCGGGACCAAATATGATCAAGCGTCGATGCAGAAATCAGATTTTGACTGCTCGCTTCCCGTTTCAAAAACGCAACAAAGGTCTTGAGCGCGTCCATTGTTTCACGTGAAACACCCAACTCGCTTTCAAGCCAACGCACTGCTTCCTGCTCGGTCATGCCGGTTCTACGATACTGGATTTTGTCCGCTTGGCATGTACCAAAATGGCAGCCAGCGCCGCAGGGGTTATACCCCTAATGCGCGACGCTCCGGCTAAAGTCTGCGGCTTTGCTGTTTGCAGACGCTCAACCATTTCGTTGGAAAGCCCCGCTATGAAACTGTAATCGGTTGTCTCGGGAAGTCTAATTTCCTCATTGGCGGTGACGTCATGTATTTCTGCCTCTTGTCGCGCCAAATAAGGTGCGTATCTGCCATCCTGCTCAACTTCGTTAAGCAGGTCCGTCGGCCATGCTTCGCTTTCACGTGCAAGCAACGTTGCAACCGACAGCTGCGGAAAGCGCAACCATTCAAACAAGGACATTTTACCGGCGTCTTGTTTTACGGAAAAGCCACGCTTTATGAGGACGTCGGCACTTTCCTGGGAATGAAGGCGCCCGAGCAGATCTTTGCGCTGATGCTCTCGGTGCTGAAACGCCGCAGCCGTGCTAGCCGCAACAGCTCCAACATCAATCGCCATGGGCGTCAGCCTCGATTGCGCATTATCGGACCGCAAACGTAACCGATATTCGGCCCGCGCAGTTAGCATGCGGTAGGGCTCGGTAACACCTTGCAGGGTGAGGTCGTCTATCATGACTGCAATGTAGCTATTTGTCCGGTCAATTGCTGGCATGGCTTGGCCCAGATGCATTGACGCAGCGCCAATACCTGCCACGAGACCCTGAGCAGCGGCCTCCTCATACCCCGTAGTTCCATTAATTTGCCCGGCACAATACAGACCCTCAAAACCGCGAACGGCCAGACTGGAATCCAAACAGCGTGGATCAATATAGTCATACTCAACCGCATAACCAGGCACCACAATCTGACATTGCTCCAAGCCAGACATTGACCTCACCATAGCCTCTTGAATGTCGGTCGGTAGTGAGGTTGAAATGCCGTTTGGATATATCAAATGGCTGTCCAGCCCTTCAGGCTCCAGAAAAACCTGATGGCCTTCGCGGTCTCCAAAACGGAAAATCTTATCTTCGATCGACGGGCAGTAGCGGGGGCCCTTACCCTCTATGTCGCCACCAAAAAGTGGGGAGCGGTCAAGCCCAGACCGAATAATGTCATGCGTCTGACTGTTTGTACGCGACATGGCGCAAAATAATTGCGGCACAGTGCGACGGCTGCGCATTGCGGACATGGTCCATTCTTCGCCGTCGGAGGGCTGCATTTCCAGCTGCGCCCAATCAATGGTCCGGCCATCCAAGCGCGGCGGCGTCCCGGTCTTTAAACGGGATATCGGTAAATCCGCTTGCCTCAGCTGCTGCGAAAGCAGCATCGCTGAATCTTCGCCGACCCGGCCACCATCGAGCCGCTCTTCCCCGCGAAATAACTTGCCGCCGAGAAATGTCCCAGTAGCCAGGACTACCGACGGCGACTTTATGATAGAGCCATCACCCAGAACTAAGCCCGCAACGCGCGTCGGTGCGCGTGGAAGAAAATGTAAAGCCGCAGCCTCACCTTCAATAACTCGGACATTGGGAAGGTGATTAAGTTGATTCTGGATGGATGCCTTAAATAATTTACGATCTGCCTGAATACGTGGGCCTTGAACCGCTGCACCCTTGGATGCGTTGAGCATTCGGTAATGCACCGCAGAATCATCGGCGGCACGGCCGATCAGACCGTCAAAGGCATCTACTTCGCGCACCAAATGGCCTTTTCCAAGACCTCCAATAGCTGGATTGCAGGACATGGCGCCTATCATAAGCCTGTCAAAGCTGACCAAGGCGACACGCAAACCCATGCGGGCAGCAACCGCTGCAGCCTCCGTCCCCGCATGGCCGCCACCAACAACGATGATGTCAAAATCAGTCTTCATGTGTCGCGCATAGCCGAACTGATCGCTGGGGTCAAAAAGGAGAAATTATTGTTTCACGTGAAACACTATTTTCCAACGCAGAATTTCCCGAAGATAGTGTCCAACAGATCTTCAGTGTGTGCACGCCCCGTCAGCGCGTCTAAAGCCAAACGCGCTTGGCGCAGATTTTCTGCGATAATCAACCAGTCCTCTGTCTCACGGCATGCACTTAAAGCATCCGCAGTCCGCCCAAGGAATGATCTTTGTCGCGCGTTGACGGCGAACTGATCCGTAGGTGGCAATAATGTTTTTGCAGTCCGCACCACAGTATCGAGCAATTCGGACATGCCCGCGCCAGACACCGCAGACACCGCAATCGCGTCCGCAGATTTGCTGACATGCCCGTTCCAATCGCTTTTTGTTGCGACCTCAATCAAATTCGGGTGGGTTGGGCCAGAGCCCTGCGTTCCAAGCCACAATATTATATCCGCTTGTTGCATAGCTGCGTGGCTGCGGACGATGCCGATTTTCTCAATCACGTCTTCGCTGTCATCTCGCAATCCCGCTGTGTCCGTGAATATCAATGCAACACCCTGCACACTGACAGGCACCTCAATCATGTCCCGCGTCGTGCCCGCAATATCGGATACAATAGCGGCATCCCGCCCGACAAGCGCGTTTAACAATGTGGACTTGCCGCTATTAGGTGGCCCAGCCAGAACGACCCGCAATCCATCCTTCAACTTTTCCGCAGGCGGCGCTGCCAATAATCGCGCAATATCGGCCGCTAAATTAGTACAAATATCTGTAATTGTTCGATTATTTTGTGATTCAACATCGTCTTCGTCTGAGAAATCCAGCTCAGCTTCGGTAAGTGCAGAAAGGCGCAATACTTCCTGACGCCATTGCTCGATTGCCGCGCTGAACGCGCCGCCGAACATAAGGTTGGCGGCGCGGCGTTGCCATTCGGTCTCTGCAGACAAGAGATCCGCTAGTCCCTCTGCTTCGTTGAGGTCCATTCTGCCATTGGCAAACGATCTTCGCGTGAATTCACCTGCCTCGGCGCGCCTGACCCCCTGAAAGGCCTGAATGGCTTCCTCGACGACATGGATAACGGCGCGACCACCGTGCAGCTGCAGCTCAGCCAGATCCTCACCCGTTGCGCTTTTGGGCCCTGGGAAGATTAATATCAGCGCTTGATCCAGATGCTCCTTGGTTTCAGGCAAACGCAGTACGCACAAAGAAGCCCTGCGCGGTGCTGGCACTCGCCCTACAAGTCCGCGCACCACGTCAAAGGCCGCTGGCCCGCTGATCCGGATTATTCCAATCGCAGCAGGAGGGGCGCCGCTGGACAGCGCAAAAATTGTGTCGGGGGAATGCATCAAAAATCGCTATTTTTTATCTTTGCTATTCAAGCCCGACATCGCCGCCTTGGCGCCTGTCTCGATCAACTGCTGAAACAGTTGAAGCCCCATTTGTCCCATGGGCGCGATTTGTTTGCCGATTTCCTGTAATTGATCAATGCCGCCGGCGCCGTTCATCAAGTTGGTAACCTTCTCGACATAGGCTTCATTGGCCTTGGTAACATCAGGCAGACCGAGCAACGCCCGCGCCTCTTCGGGCGAACAATCAATTTCAATGTGCATCTTCATGGGCCACGCACTCCTATTTGCTGATAGGAAGCACTATAGGGGCTAAGTCGAATCACGCAATTGCGGAGAATATCCGCCAAGGAGCTGAATATGGGTGAAATGGTGAATGTGGATGCGCTGGGTGAGGATGCCCTTTTTCCGGCCTATTTGGCGGCGCCCGCAGAAACCGCGCGGGCTGCAATCATTGTGATACCGGAGATCTTCGGGGTGAATGCTGGTATTCGGCAAAAGGTCGATCATTTGGCAGCTTCAGGATACCTTGCGGTTGCGCCTGATATCTTCTGGCGTTTTGCGCCGGGCGTTGAGCTGAACCCTGATGTTGAGACGGAACTTCAAGAGGCGTTTGGCTATTTTGGCCAATATGATGCCGATGATGGCGTTCGCGATATTGAAGCAATGATCCATGCCATCCGCACGGGGCTTGGAAAACAAGCGCCTGTCGAAAAGGTGGGTTGTGTTGGGTACTGTCTGGGTGGACGTCTGGCCTATATGGCGGCAGCGCGGACGGATATCAGTGCGACAGTTGGCTATTATGGCGTCATGATTGACCAGATGCTGCATGAAAGCCACGCCATTGCTAACCCGCTGATGCTGCATATTCCGACCGCGGACCATTTTGTTGGTCCAGAAGCGCAGGCCGCAATACATTCTGGCCTTGGCCATAATGCCAAGGTGACGCTGCACGACTATGTTGGCCTTGACCATGGCTTTGCAGCTGAGATGGGCACCCGGCGCGATGCGGTCGGCGCTGAACTTGCAGATAGCCGCACCGCCGCGTTTTTCGCAGAGCAGCTGGGATAAACTTTTGGGCTTCCCCTGTTCATGGGGAAGCCAATTTAGCCGCCTATCATCGCAATCACATAACGGCCAACCCCCAAGTCGGGATCAGTCCAGCCTTCATAGATCATCTTGCCCGCGACATAGACGATAACCGCCATGCCGAACCATGCGATCCATTTATAGCGTTCAATGTATTGCGCGATAACATTTGCGGCGATGCCCATAAGAGCAACAGCAAAGATCAGACCGACGATCATAATACCCGGATGGTCCTTAGCTGCACCCGCCACCGCAAGGACATTGTCGAGGCTCATCGACACATCGGCGACCGCCACAGCCCATGCTGCAGCGGCGAAGCTTTTGGCCGCTGGAATACCGCTATTTTCGTCACCCAATATTTCAGGTGAGCCAGGGGATTCTGTTGCTTCGCTGCGTTTCAAGTCGCGGTACATCTTCCACGCCACCCAAATCAAAAGCAGTCCGCCGACAAATATCAGACCGATGACGCCCATCAATATGTTAACCATCAACGCAAATACGACACGCAAAACGAGCGCGGCAATAACGCCGATGAAGATAACTTTTTTACGTTGTTCCGGAGGCAACCCAGCCGCCAACGCGCCAACGACAATGGCATTATCACCCGCCAGCACCAGATCGAGCAGGATAACAGAAGCCAAAGCCGTCCAGGCGCTACTGCTATTTAAGTTGGAGAAATCATTGACGATATGTCCCCAAATTTCAGCAGGCCCACCCAAGGACGGTGCCGCTGAAACCGTTGCGATCAAAAATTCGAGCATCATCACTTCGCCTATTGCTTATTGATTCATCGAGTCAAAAAAGTCTTCGTTGGTCTTTGAGTCCTTCATCTTATCGAGCAAGAACTCCATCGCGTCGATAGTGCCCATTTGCATGAGGATGCGGCGAAGGACCCACATTTTCTTAAGCTTGTTTTCTTCAACCAACAATTCTTCCTTACGCGTACCGGATTTGCCGACATCCAGCGCTGGGAAGATACGCTTGTCCGCGACCTTGCGATCCAGAACGATTTCGGAGTTACCTGTACCCTTAAACTCTTCGAAGATAACTTCATCCATGCGGCTGCCTGTATCAATCAAGGCTGTCGCGATGATGGACAGTGACCCACCTTCTTCAATGTTGCGGGCTGCGCCAAAGAAACGCTTTGGACGTTGCAACGCGTTGGCATCCACACCGCCGGTCAGCACTTTTCCAGATGATGGGACAACGGTGTTATAGGCACGGCCAAGACGTGTGATGGAATCGAGCAAGATGACCACGTCATGCTTATGCTCAACCAAACGCTTTGCTTTTTCTATAACCATTTCAGCAACTTGCACGTGACGCGTTGCGGGTTCATCAAAGGTGGAGGAGACAACCTCACCCTTCACCGAACGCTGCATATCTGTAACTTCCTCGGGCCGTTCGTCGATCAACAAAACGATCAAGAACACTTCTGGATGGTTTTCGGTGATGGCGCGGGCAATATTTTGCAGCAACACGGTTTTACCTGTCCGTGGTGGCGCAACAATCAACGCACGTTGGCCCTTACCCTGCGGGCTAACAATGTCGATGACGCGAGCTGACTTATCCTTAACCGTTGGGTCAAGTGAATCGAGTATCAGCTTTGAGTCCGGATACAGTGGCGTCAGGTTATCGAAGTTGACGCGATGGCGCACCGCATCGGGATCATCGAAATTGATCTTCATTACCTTGGTCAGGGCAAAATAACGCTCACCGTCTCTTGGCGCGCGAATTTCGCCTTCAACCGTATCGCCCGTGCGCAGACCGAACTGGCGGACCATATTTGGGGACACGTAAATATCGTCTGGACCTGCTAGATAATTAGCCTCGGGCGACCGCAAAAAGCCGAAGCTGTCAGGCAAAACCTCGATCGTGCCCAGACCCATGATCTGCTCGCCATCTTCGGCAAGTTCTTTCAGGATCGCAAACATAAGATCCTGTTTGCGCAAGGTAGACGCGCCTTCGACACCCAGCTCTTCAGCCATCGATACGAGGTCAGCAGGATTTTTGCTTTTCAGCTCTTTCAAATGCATAGAAAATTCCGTTGGATGGACGCAGTGCCCAGGTTGGTCGCCGATATGAAAAAGATAATCGGTCGAATTTTAAAAAGTCAGTGGCGCAATTGTTATGTGGATAGCGCCTCATGCCCAGGACGGGCTTCGCCTGTTAAATACCCAGTGATGGCCACGCCGTCAACTGTTCTAAAATCACAATAGTTTAGTCAGTCCATTAAGCGGCTGGGGCTTAGAAGGGTTTGGCAATTACCAATATGACAATGATGGCAGAGGCAATGCCAGGAACTTCATTAAGCAAACGCAATTGCTTGCCGGTTAAACGCCGTTCACCGCGCGCCAACTTCTTGGCATAGCTTACAGTCCAGCCATGATAAGCCGACAGTCCCAAAACAAACAATAATTTGGCGTGAAACCATCCTTGCGCCATCGCGCCGATATTATACGCAAGCAATAATCCCAAAACCCAAACCACAATGATGGACGGATTAAGGATGATTTTGATGAGTTTGGATTCACGGTCTACCCATTTGGCGGCTTCTTCAGACCCTTCAGCACTTTCCTGATGATAGACAAAGAAGCGCGGAATCATGAACAACCCCGCCATCCAAAAAATGACAAAAACAACGTGGGCAGATTTCAGCCAGATATACAGCACAGATAGCGTTTCCGTCATAAAAACGGCCTTTTTGGGTTAACCCTTACGGACCAGATTGAGAAGCAATTCAACATTTTCGATTGGCGTGTCGGGCTGAATACCATGTCCAAGGTTGAAGATATGGGGCCGATCTTCAAACGCAGACAGGATGTTGTGCACGGAATCTTTCAATACATCACCACCTGCGATCAAGGCAAGTGGGTCAAGATTGCCTTGAACCGGCAGGCCTTTGGGCAATTGTCGGTTTGCCCAATGTGGATCAACGGTTTCATCAAGGCCCAAGGCATCAACCCCTGTTCCTTCTGCATAAGCGGCAAGCTTTCCGCCCGCACCTTTGGGGAAACCGATAATCACCGCTTCGGGATTTCGCGCCTTTAACCGGCGCACGATTTCTGCATTGGGCGCGATCACCCATTTTTCAAATTGCGCCGGTGACAATGACCCAGCCCAGCTGTCAAACAACTGCACGGCATCGACACCCGCATCGATCTGGTCACCCAGATAATCCACCGTTGCCGAAATGATAGCTTCGATTAATGCGGCAAAACGCTCCGGCTCCATATAAGCCATCCTGCGTGCCTCTGCTTGGTCTTTGCTGCCTTGACCATGCACCATATAGGTAGCGACCGTCCACGGGCTTCCAGCGAAGCCCAGGAATGTAGTTTCAGGTGGTAGCTCGGTCGATACCTTACGCACAGTGTCGATGATCGGTGCAAGCCGTTGTGGGGCAGGCACAAAATCTTCAAATTTTGATTCCGCGAGACGTGGCGCAAGGCGTGGACCTTCACCTGTTTCAAACCAAAGATCTTGGCCCATGGCATGGGGGATTACGAGGATATCTGAAAACAAAATTGCGCCATCAAAGCCAAAGCGGCGAATTGGCTGCAACGTGATTTCACACGCTGCGTCGCTGTCATAGGCAAGCGCTAGAAATCCGCCCTTTTCAGCACGAAGCGCGCGATATTCGGGTAAATAACGCCCTGCTTGGCGCATCAACCAAATAGGGGGAACATCCTCTTGATTGCCTAGAAGGACGTTAAGCAGTTTTTTCGGGTTTTGCGCTGACATAGAGCGGTGAGATCCAATCAAAATATATATTTATATAAAGGATGATGAAAGATGATGTGGTGTTGATAGATCGGGCCTTAAAAGCTTTTGCTGATATTGCCAACAGCTTGACGCACGGGCGCAAACACAATGAATGGGAGTCGCAATTTTCATCCCCATTATCCACACCCTGTGGATATAAAAATACCCCTGTGGATAGGCTGTGCTCGAATCGAGCCGCAAAATTGGGTTAGTGCCGGAGAAATGGACGTGCAAAACTTGTCCCTTGATTTATCCCCAGCCTGCCAACAAGACTGTCAGCCATGACCCAGCGTTTTCATTTACATTTGTTGTCGGACTCTACCGGCGAGACTTTGGAGAGTATCGCCAAGGCAGCTTTGGCGCAGTTTGACGACGCAGAGCATGTGGTCAAGCATTTCTGGCCAATGGTGCGCTCCGAAAGCCATCTGGACCGGATATTGACGGACGTGGCCGCCAACCCTGGGCTTGTGCTGTTTACGTTGGTCAATCGCGATACACGCCGCAAATTGGAGACACGTTGTCGGGCGCTGGGCTTGCCTGCCATTGCGGCGCTCGACGCGGTTAGTGACGCAATGTCCAATATGTTTGGCCAAGAAGCAAAGGCGCGACCCGGCCGCCAACATGTCATGGACGCAGCCTATTTTGCAAGGGTTGCGGCGATTCAATTTACCATTGCGCATGATGACGGGATAAACGCCCAAAATTGGGAAGAAGCCGACATTGTGCTTGCCGGCGTATCCCGAACATCGAAAACGCCAACCAGTATTTATCTGGCCAATCGTGGGTATAAGACTGCAAATATTCCAATCGTGCCGGAATCGCCGCCACCACCGAATTTATTTCAGCTCAAGCATCCAATGGTCATTGGCTTGGTCACCAGCGCCGAACGGCTGATACAGGTGCGGCGCAACCGCTTATTGTCGTTAAATCAATTGCCGGACACAGATTATGTCGATGAAGAGAAGGTCCGCGCCGAAGTTGCGCATGCGCGGCGGATGTTTGCCGATAATGGTTGGCCGGTGTTGGACGTGACGCGTCGTTCAATTGAAGAAAGTGCAGCCGCGATCATTAATCTGTTTAACGAGCGCGAATTGGCGCAGGTATGGGAAGCGGAAATTCAATCATGACGCTGATTTTGGCGTCCCAAAGTGCTGGGCGGATCGCGATGTTGAACGCGGCCGGTGTCGCGGTTGAGGCGGTGCCTGCTTTGGTTGATGAAGATAGCATCAAAACATCCTTGGCCGAAGCAGGCGCTAAACCACGCGATATTGCGGATGCCCTGGCTGAGGCAAAGGCGCGCAAAGTGTCACGCAAGGTGCCTACCGCATTGGTGCTGGGCTGTGATCAGCTTTGCGTTGGCGCCGACGGCCATGTTTTTGACAAGCCTAAAACACCGGAAGATGCACGCGCACAACTTGCGCGACTTTCTGGCTCTGTACACCGGTTAATCAGCGCTGCGGTGATATGTGAAGGCGGCGCGCCTGTCTGGCGGGTGGTTGACACTGCGCAAATGACAATGCGTCCGCTAAGCCCCGCTTTCATTGATAACTATGTCGACACCTGTTGGGAAGACATCCGCCATTGCGTCGGCTGCTACCGGATTGAAGCCGAGGGCGCGCAACTTTTTGCAAGCGTCAGCGGCAGCCAGTTCACCATTATCGGGATGCCATTACTTCCGGTGCTTGATTATTTGCGATTGAGGGGCCTTTTATCCATATGACACATTATGCTGAAGTGATCGGGCACCCGATTGCGCATTCTAAATCGCCATTGATACACAAATTCTGGCTTACACAATTGGGCATGGTGGGCGATTACCGCGCATCTGATGTACAACCCAAAGATTTGGAGCGTTATTTTGCCGAGCGTGCCGCCGATACCGACTGGCGTGGATGCAACATCACGATCCCGCACAAGATTGCGGCGCTCGACTTTGTCAGCGACCCCGGCGAGGTGCGCAATTCAATTGGCGCTATCAACACCGTGTTTCGCAATGATTCAGGCGCACTTGTTGCCACCAACACCGATGCGGGCGGCTTTTACGGGCCAATTGCGGACATCCCGATTGCAGGCGAGACGGCCATAGTCATCGGCGCAGGCGGCGCCGCGCGCGCGGTCCTATTCGCTTTGGCGCAAGCTGACATTGGTGAAGTGGTCTTGATGGCCCGTAATGGGTTGAAGGCAGCCGGCTTGCTGGCGCATTTTGGCCTGAAGGGCAAAGTCATCAGCCTTGACGCACGCCTGCCCGATGCAGCATTGCTGGTGAATGCAAGCCCTCTGGGCATGGTTGGGCAAGCGGCACTTGAAATCGATCTTTCGCCCTTGCCTGAACATGCGATTATCTATGATCTCGTCTATGCCCCGATTGAAACGCCTTTGCTCAAGGCGGCGCGGATGCGTGAGTTGGAAACGGTGGATGGTCTTGAAATGCTTGTTGGGCAGGCAGCTATCGCCTTTGAGTTGTTCTTTGGCGTGGCCCCACCCGACGATGGTGAGAATGCACTGCGCTCTCTTTTACTCACATGAAAAAGCCTTTGATCATTGGCCTTACCGGCTCCATCGGCATGGGAAAGTCGCCCGTTGCGGCGATGTTTGCGGATGAAAATGTTCCCGTCTTTGATGCTGACGCGGCGGTGCATGACCTGCAAAAGGCGGGCGGCGCGCTGGTGCCCGTTATTGAGTTGGCCTTTCCTGGCACAACGGGTGCTGACGGAGTCGACCGCAAGGCGGTGGGCGCCGCTGTATTTAGCGACCGCGACCGGCTGGCATTGCTGGAATCGATAATCCACCCCGCCGTCGCGGAACGCCGCAAGGTGTTTTTGGCGTTGCATCAGGATGCGGACATGATCTTGTTCGATATTCCTTTGTTGTTTGAAAAAGGCGGACAGGCAGGCGTTGATGTTGTCGTGGTGGTAAGCGCGCCGGCAGCGGTTCAGCGTGAACGCGTGCTTGCGCGGGCCAATATGACCGCGGAAAAGTTTGAACATATACTGGCACTACAAATGAACGATGCCGAGAAGCGCGCACGCGCCGACCATATTATCGACACCGGCCAATATATCGCCGAGACGCGCGCCGATGTGCAGGCACTTGTTAAAAAGCTGCGCGCGGGTCTTGCATAAGGCTTTAAACAGGCTCACATCTAATAACAGAATGCGTGAAATTATATTTGATACCGAAACGACTGGCTTTGACCCCGCAACTGGGGATCGGATGGTTGAAATTGGCTGCATCGAAATGGTCAGCCGGGTGATGACAGGCAATCACTACCACGCCTATTTCAACCCGCAGCGTCCAATGCCCGCAGCTGCCGAAAATGTGCACGGCCTGTCGGACCGGTTTCTGTCCGACAAACCAGCCTTTGCCGAAAAGGCTGATGAACTCCTTGAATTTCTTGGCGACAGCCCGCTCGTTGCCCATAATGCTAGCTTTGACTTCGGTTTTCTCAACCACGAACTGCAGGATTGCGGACGCGCGCCTGTTGCCATGGACCGAATGGTTGACACAGTGGCCCTTGCGCGCGTCAAAAATCCGGGTGCGAAATTATCACTCGACGCTTTGTGCACCCGTTATGGCATCGACCGCAGCCACCGCATAAAGCACGGCGCGCTGCTCGATGCAGAGCTTTTAGCACAATTATATATTGAGCTGACGGGCGGCCGGCAAATCGGCCTTGGCCTCGCGGACAATGCTTTTTCCGATAAAGCTGTGGCCCAAACGGACGTTAGCAGCGTTCCGTCAACAAAGGTATTTCGGCCAGGCCGCGCCCATTCTGCTTCTGTGGAAGAATTGGCGCGGCATGCAGAATTTATAGCGAAGATTAAGGACGCGCTTTGGCTTCAATCGGGGTCAACGCTTTAACAAAAGGAGATAGGCATTGGACATCAGGGTTTCAGGACATCAGGTCGATACCGGTGAAGCGCTCCAAACCCATGTGGAAACACGACTTGGGTCCATTGCCGAAAAATACTTCTCAAAAGCCCTGTCGTCGCACGCAACTTTTGGCCGCGCGCCGCATGACGGCTTTACGAGCGATATCGTCATGCATGTCATGCAGGGCCTTGTCCTCAAAGGCAGAGGCGAGGCACAGGACGCGCATGTTGCTTTTGACCGCGCAGCAGAACGCATCGAGAAACAATTGCGCCGGTACATGCGCCGCTTGCAAGATAGGCATGTACAAACGGCTTATGCTTTGGCGCAGGAAGAAGCGGCCTATACCGTATTTGACGCAGGTGATGACAATGAAGAGGCGTCCTTGCCGGACGCGCCAGTCATTGTCGCTGAAATGCGCGTCGATATTCCTGAATCCACTGTGTCCGACGCCGTCATGCTCATGGATTTACGCAATACGCCGGCCCTGTTATTCAAAAACACTGGAACTGGACGCCATAATATGGTTTATCGCCGCGAAGACGGCACGATCGGGTGGGTTGAACCAAAATCTGCACCTTAGATCTCGGCCAAAATCTTATAGTTTTGTAAACCAATTCAAGGGATTGTGCTTCGGTCACACCGAGCGCTTTTGAAAAAGATATGATACGACTTTCCACTAGGCTCGTTGAAGGGGCCGTTGCTGCTGATATATTATGTTCGGGAAAATCGGACTTGCTGGCGCGGTTATCGGTTATCGCGGCAGAAAATTATTTTGTGGATGCGCGTGACGTGCTTGATGGCATGGTTGAACGCGAGCGGCTTGGCCCGACGGGTTTTGGCGGCGGTACTGCCATCCCGCATTGCAAGGTATCCGGTATCGATATGCCAGTCGCAGTATTTGCGCGGCTTACGAAGCCAGTGCCTTATGATGCCGTGGATGACGAACCTGTTGATCTCGTGTGCGCGCTGATTTCGCCTGCGCAAGACGGAGCTTCGCACTTACGCGCTCTGGCGGAGGTTTCACGCCTTTTCCGAGACGAAAAATTCCGGGCGCAATTGCGCGGTGCGGCAGACTCGTCAGCCATGTATGCCGTGCTCAGCTTTTCTGAAGAGCGTGACGCCGCTTGATTGAACCACGGCTTGCCAGCGGAGTACAAATCTCTGCGCTCAAGCGATTGGCCGAAGCGGAAGGTGATTTTGCAACCGTCCTGAAGAAGGGCGATGCCATATCTGGCGCGATCCTGTTGATTGGGCAGGTGCGCGGTGCAGACCCTATATTGTACGAACGTTACCCTTCATTGGACGGCCAGTCTGCCTGGAAAAGCGTCGATTTGGCCAATTCAAGCGATGCTTTAGTGCAGGATTATTGGAAAAAGCGGGCCACCCGCGACCCAGATTTATGGGTTTTAGAACTGGATGTCGCATCCGGTGCACGGTTGGACGGACTATTGGCCGTGTTGAATTGACTTTGGTGCGCCGCAGCATAACTGCGCCATCAACGAGTAGCGAAGGTTGTCATACGGTACACAAATGGGGTGACCAGATAAACACGCGAGTCGGATGCAACAAAAGACGAACAATAACAAAGTAATGCAGCTTCGTCCGCTGGTGCCGCCGCTTTAATGTATTTTTCATGTTGAAATTTTTTCGTGCCACTTCTCTTGTGGCTGTTTCTTGTGTTTTGGTTTCTGCGGTTTTTACTGCCGATGCCAGCTTCGCCTTTGGCAATGACCAAGGCACCTATTTAAAAGCCAGCACCATCGCCGTGGACGCTATACAGATCGCCGCCGAACGCGCGCAGTTGGATCTGGCGAAAAGCGACAAGGTTACAGCGACGCTCGCTGACAATGGTGATATTATTTTTGCTCCAAGTAACGGCGGAACGCCGATGACGGAGCCTCCACGTAATATAGCAGCACGCGATAACAGTGACGATGCGCTATCCGCCGCTTCATTGGCTGACCTTGTTGACACTCAGGATGTCCGTGACAGCCTAAGCAACGAACAACGTTGCCTTGCAGGTGCCGTCTATTTCGAATCCAAGGGTGAATCGCTCACTGGCCAGTTGGCAGTCGCGCGGGTCATTCTCGCCCGTGCCAATTCGGGTCGCTTCCCCAGCACTTTGTGCGGCGTTGTGTTTCAGAAAAGCCAATTCTCTTTTGTCCGCGGCGCAGGCATGCCGCCGATCCGGACCGGCAGCAAAGGCTGGCAGGAGGCTGTCGCCATCAGCAAAATCGCTTTAAACGACAGTTGGAAAAGCCCCGTTGAAGGCGCGCTGTTCTTTCACGCCCGTCATGTAACGCCGGGCTGGAATTTGACGCGCATTGGCAGCATCGACAATCATATTTTTTATCGCTGATGTGCGATAAGCCGACGCGACGATAAGGGCCCCTAAGTGGGGCCTTTATTATGTTCTAGTTTCGTTCTAATCTCCTGAAATGGATTCGGCTTCGAAATCTTTGTCTTTTTCGGGGGCGCCCGCGGTTGCGCGCGGCGTCTCGCGTCTGTTTTTACGTAACCAGATCATGGTGCAGCCCGAGGTCAGCTTACGCAACAATCGCCGAGCTGACCTGATGGGCCTCACCATCGAGGGTGAGATTATCATTGTCGAAATAAAATGTGCGCGCGCGGATCTTTTGGGTGACCAAAAATGGCCCGAATATCTGGACTATTGCGACCGGTTTTTCTGGGCCGTGCCCGCAGGGTTCGACATTGGCCCCCTGCATAGCGACGCCTTCATGCCCGAACGTGCCGGGTTGATTATCGCCGACGCTTATGACGGCGAGATCGCCCGGCCAGCCACTTTGGTGCCCGTCGCGCCGGTGCGGCGAAAAACCGAAACCCAGCGACTGGCGCGGCTCGCCATGCGCCGCTTGATGGGCATTGCTGATCCCGACCTGATGCTTGCCGGGATCGATGTCGAATAATAGCCTGCGTTAGCTCTTTTTAGGATTATACCAAATCGGTGAAGAATAGGCGCGCTCCTGCGCCTTAAGCTCCGTACCCGGCAGCAGCTTTGCCCCATAACGCAAGGCATCGAACAGCACCCAGCGCGGTGTCGGAATTTCGATCACGCGGACGTAATAGAATGCACGGATGTTGCGGTTGAATTCAGGGTCAGTCCACACCGCGCGTAATTCGGGGTCGCCAATGCTGTTGGTGTAGCTGGCTTTGGCGATGTTAACAGTGTCGCCTACGGCAGGCACTTTACCGTTCGCGCCCTTTGGCCTTTTGTCCGCGTCGCCCCACACAACGTCAAAGACCTTTTCTTGCAGCACGCCTGATGCGTTCACCCATCCCTTGACGACTTGAACACGGTCGAGATTGGCGCCCATCGGGTCTTTCAGTGCGGAAATCATGAATTTGGGCGCGCCATTGCCGGGTTTAAGATCCGCGCCCATGGGCACGCCTTTTGCGTAACCGGCTTTTACCCAGTCGCCTGCAAACAGCGTGTCGTCATAATCCCAGCCACCAAAGAAACGCACTGTCATGCGCGGGCCAGTCGTAGCGTATACCTCGCGCCGCATCATTGCGTCGAAAATGGCTGCGCGTGTATTTGCGGTCGCCCATACCGCGGCATAGCCACCCGCCAGATAGTGCCAACCAATACGCCCTTTCCGGGTACCAAGATTTTGGGCCTGCGAAGCACGGTTGGCGTTAGGCTCGCCGCCCGAGTGCTTGCCAAAGAAATTGTTTTCATCACCCGTTGCAAGTCCCGTATGGCTATCGGTCGACCCGATGACGCCGAACTTATACGGGTTCACGCCGGTGCGCGCTTCAATCGCCAAGCCGCGTTTCAACGCCTCACGAATATACTCACCCGCATAATCCTGTGGCTTTTTCGCAGCCTGCATGGTCAAATTGCCAAGGTCCCAGCCCGCCGTGCCGAAACCGGAGAACTCGTCGTTAGGGGACAAAAACGGATGCGATTCACTGTCGCCCTTGATCTGCGTGATTTCAGCCACGGGCTCGCGCGCCGCACGCCGCCGCGCATATTGCGCGGTCATCGGGCCGCCGTTCGGACCGACCAGTTCAAACATCAGGCCATTGGACAGATTGCTGTTATGCGGGATCGCGAGCACTTTTCCGCCCGTGACCTTTTCATAATTGTCCATATAGTCCCACAATTGGCTAACAGGTGTGTCGCCCTGGCCGGGATCATAGGGCAAGACCTTGTCGGTGCGGCTTTTGCCGTCGCGGAACATGACAACGCGGTGCAAATTATTGCCGCCGGGCATCAGCGTATATTCAAACCCCATGAAGGCCGTGAATTTGCCGGGCTCATTATAGCGTTCTACTAGCGCGCTATGACCTGTCCAAATGTTGGTTGAAGTTTTGCGCTGTCTTTCCGGGTCCGTCAGCGCAGCGGGAAGAGTATTGCGGCCAACGGCGTCAATGAGCTCGCCGGTCACGCGCTGCATGCCCTCTGGCCCTTTGTGCATTTCGGTGTGCCAACGCTTCAGCGTTGGGTCGCGGATTAAAAATCCGGGAGAATCGTACAAAGCTTTGGTCGCGCCAAGGCCGCCAGAGTGATCCGCAATCACCAGAAAATCTAATGGCCGCTCAAGCTTGGCCTTCAACCCGCTCGTCGACGTGACTTCTTCACCGCGCGCAAAACGCAGCGCCTCTTCAGGGCCAAGCTTTACACCAAAGCCAAAGGCATCGATGGAATTGGAGGTATGGAGATGGGTGTCGCCCCAAAGCAGCGTGCTCGCCGGGCCAGAAGTGACTTCGCTATCGGAGGATATCTGCGCCACGCGCGAATCGTCCATGACGCGTTTTTCACGATATTGCTGCCACCCGTAGGTTAGCCCTGCCCCAACCGCGACTAGCGCAACTGTGCTCAATATTATCTTGCGTATTCCGGCCATTTTCAACTCTCCCTGCATTAAAAATGCTCTGGAAAATCGTGCTGGTCAAGACGGTCTTGAATTCCGCTACGTTATGGGTTGCTTTATGCTCCAAATGAAGCCTGAGGGGCGGCTATCGTCAATCTCGGCCAACCCTATTTTCTGGTTTTCGGCACCCAATACCGGCTCTGTGCGATATGTGCCGAACAAGCGGTCCCAAACCGTTAGGCCAAAACCAAAATTATGCTTCTGGTCATCAACTAAAGTGCTGTGGTGAACCAAATGCATGTCAGGCGTCACCAAAAATGGCCGCAACATGCGGTCAAGCTTGCGGGGCAAGCGAATGTTGCTGTGATTAAACAGCGCGTTGGCGTTTAGCCATAATTCAAACGCCAAAGCCACAAGCAACGGCACGCCAAGCAACGCGACAATTGCCGATTTAAAGAATGTCGACATAATCAGTTCGAATGGGTGAAAACGCAGCGCGGTGGTCACATCCAGATCGCGATCGGCGTGATGGACGGCGTGCATGCGCCACAAAAAAGAATAACGGTGCATGGCAAAATGCTGAAACCAAACCGCGAGATCAAGGAGGATAAAGGCGATTATTGCCTCAACCCAAAAAGGCAGCGATACCAGATTCAGCACGCCGAAATGATGCGTGCTCGCCCAATGCGCCGCGCCGCCGACGACCACCAAAAACGACAGCAGTCGCCCAACAACGGCATTGGTGGCAAAGAACAATGCGTGCGTCCGCCACCTTGGGCTGCGCCCGAGCACCAACTTACGGCGTGGCCAGACAATCTCGGCGCCCGCCAGCAGCACAAGCAATAAGGCGGGGATGGCTATCGCATATATGCCAAGCCCCGCCGCGATCATGTGCGTTATACGTCCGTTTTTTCGAGGAAGGGATAGTCGGTATATCCTTCGCCGTCGGGCGTATACCATGTTTTGAAGTTATCCGGCGTCAGTTCCGCGCCAACGCGCAATCGCTCCACAAGGTCGGGGTTGCTGATATAGGCACGGCCGAAGCTTATGGCGTCGGCAAGGCCTGAGGCGAGATCTGCATCTGCCATTTCCTTGGTATATTCTTGGTTGAGCACCAACGGCCCATTAAACACCTTGCGGATTTCCGGTGAAACGCGCGGCACGCTGGTCTTCCCGAAACTGCCATAGGGTTTGATGTCGCGCAGCTCAAGGAAGGCAATGCCGATGTCTTGCAAAGCAGCAGCGGCAGCGGTGAACAAAGCAACAGGATTACGGTCGTCTGCGCCTTGTGTTTCGCCATTGGGCGACAAACGCACAGATGTCCGTTCCGAGCCAACGGCATCGACAACAGCTTGCGTCACTTCGCGCAGCAGGCGGATGCGGTTTTCGATTGCGCCGCCATAATCGTCGGTACGGAAATTGGTGTTGTCGCGCAGGAATTGGTCAATCAGATAGCCATTGGCTGCGTGAATTTGCACACCGTCAAAACCAGCTGCCATCGCATTTTTAGCGGCGTGCACATAATCCGCAACAATGCGCGGCAATTCGGACATATCAAGCGCGCGGGCCTCGGTGTAATCCTTTTTGCCTTGCGGCGTATGGGCCAAGCCCGGCGCAGTGGTGGCCGAAGACGAAACCGGTTGCGCGCCGCCCAAGAAATCAGGGTGCACCAGGCGGCCCATGTGCCACATTTGCAGGATGATCCGACCGCCTGCGTCGTGCACGGCTTTCGTCACTGGCTTCCAAGCCTCGACCTGCGCATCCGACCAAATACCCGGCGCTGACGGCCAGCCGAGTCCCTCTTGGCTGATGCCGGTGGCTTCAGAGATAATGAGGCCAGCGGTGCTGCGCTGGCTGTAATATTCGGCCTTAAGGTCCGACAGGGGTACATGCTCCCCTTCGCTGCGTCCGCGTGTCAGCGGGGCCATGAGTATACGGTTAGGCGCCGAGATGGCACCGAGTTGAATCGGGTCGAACAAAGTTGCAGTCACGGGATTTCCTGTCATTAAGGCGTTTCTTCGTCGCCAAGATGCGGATGAAAGTTGCAAATTGCAACGGGGGTTTATGCAGCAAAAGCTTTTTCAACAGCAAAAACCAAGTTTGCTTGCGTTTGTTGCATTGCTTGCCGGCAATATCTCGATTGCCTTTGGGCCGCTACTTGTGCGCTTTGCGGACAGTGGGCCAATTGCAACGGGGTTCTGGCGACTGGCCCTCGCAACGCCGTTTTTACTGGCTGTCGGCTATCGATTCGGTTTCCGCATGGCGACGGTTAGTCGTTCGACATTATGGCTAATAATCGTCGCGGGTGTGTTTTTCGGTGTAGACATCGTCTTGTGGCATATCGGTATTTTTCAGACGAAAATGGCCAATGCGACAATTTTTGCCAATTGCGCCAGCCTGTTGCTGGTGGTTTATGGCGTGATTGGCGCGCGCAAAATGCCGTCCAGATGGGAAGGCGCTGCCATTCTTTTTGCGTTTCTTGGCGCGGCGTTGCTGATGGGGCAAAGCCTAGAATTGTCGCCGCGTCATTTCACTGGCGACCTTCTGTCGCTTGGGGCTGGGCTTACCTATACCGTCTACTTGGTATCGATGATGAAAGTGCGCCAAAACACCGAAAGCTGGGGCGCACTTGGCATGGCAAGCGCCTTTGCGGCGGTTGTGCTTCTTGCGTGTGCCCTTTTCGCCGGTGAACAGATCATTCCTACGGCATGGTGGCCAGTCGTTTTGCTGGCCCTTACCTCGCAATTTTTCGGGCAAGGTTGCCTGACCTATGCGCTGCCGCATTTTAGCCCTTTGGTGATTGGGTTAGCCCTGTTGCTTCAGCCGGCCTTGTCGGCGGCTGCCGGATGGCTTGCCTTTGGCGAGACGCTTACGGCGATGGACTTTACAGGCAGCGCGCTTGTCATGCTCGCTTTGGTGCTGGTGCGAAAGCAATAGCCCTTTTCTTGCGGGCTGCGAACGGGTACATATAGGGCATGTCTAAAAATGCTTTCCCTGCCGACCCGACGCTTGACGAAGTTCGCGTTGCCCTTGCCCCCGTCATCGGCCGTCACGCCGGTTTTGATGGTTGGTCCGACGCCGCCGTTCATGCGGCGGCTGACGACATGGGCGTTGACCGCGACGTTGCCATGCTGGCCTTCAAGGGTAAGGCTATAGACATGATCGATGCATGGATTGAAGGCGTTGACTTGGATCTCGCTCGCCGCTTGCCAGCCGACAAATTGGGGGCGATTAAAATTCGCGACCGCATTACTGCTTTGCTGGCGGCTCGGCTGGAGATTATGGCGCCCGATCGGGAATCGCTCCGCCGCGCCCTTGCAATCATGGCGATGCCCCAGAATTTAGCTAGGTCCGCAAAAATGGGCTGGCGTTCGGCGGATCGCATGTGGCGTCTGGCGGGGGATACCGCAACGGACCTCAACCATTATACCAAGCGCATGACATTGTCCGCGGTCTACGCCAGCACATTGAGCGTTTTTGTGAATGATGACAGCGACAATTTTGCCGATACCCGCGCGTTTCTCGACCGACGGATCGACAATGTGATGCAAATTGAAAAGGTGAAATATCAGGCCAAGCAGCGCATGGAATTCACGCCAAGCTTGTCGCGATTTATCGGCCGGTTGCGCTATCCTGCAAGGTGAGATGAATCTCTATTGATGTTATTGCGAATCGGTTGCAAATAGCGCGTGTGCAACTTGATCACCTCCCACTCAACCGCATGGCGGTCATTCGGACCATCCATTGGGATGATTTGCCAGATCAGGAAGGGCATCGTTTGCGTTCGCTCGGCTTTGAACCCGGCGTAGCGATTGAGGCATTGCACAGGGGCATATTAATGTGGCGCGATCCACTGGCGGTGCGTGTCGGCCGGATGACTGTCGCCTTGCGCACAAACGTGGCTGCCGCGATTGATTGCGAGTTATCGGCATGACGCAAATGCCGCCTCTCGTCGCGTTGGTCGGTAACCCCAATGCTGGCAAAAGTGCGCTGTTCAATGCATTGACCGGCGCGCGCCAAAAAATCGCCAATTATCCGGGCGTGACGGTGGAGCGTAAATCGGGCCGCGCCGCCTTTGCCGATGGGCGTCCGGTCGAAATGATCGATTTGCCCGGTGCCTATAGCTTGCGTCCCGACAGCCTCGACGAAGCCGTCACGCGCGACGTGGTCCTAGGCAACTTGCAAGGCCATCGCCGACCCGATGCGCTGGTCATCGTGCTCGACGCGGGCAATCTAGACAATCATCTGCGCTTTGCGCTTGAACTGATTGCGCAAGGCCTACCGACGGTGGTTGCATTGAACATGATCGACTTGGCCGAGCGGGACGGGCTTCAACTGGATTCGCAAAAGCTGGCGCGCGCGCTTGGCGTGCCCGTCATTGAAACGGTTGCTGTGCGTCGCCGCGGCCTTGAGCCCTTAATGATGCAGTTGGAGGAAGCGCTCAGAAACCCCCGTCCGGCGATAGAGCCTGTCGCCGCATCCATCGGTGCACAAAATCAGCGCGCCCGCGACATCGCACGCGCGGTCATCATCAGCGAAACCGCTAGCCGCCAATGGACACGCCGGCTCGACGCCGTGCTGCTGCATCCGGTCGGGGGCGTGGTCATCTTGCTCGCGTTGTTGTTCCTGATGTTTCAGGCGGTCTATGGCTGGTCCGAGGCGCCGATTGGTTGGATCGAAAGTGGCTTTGCCCTGCTGAGTGACGGCATAAAAAATGCTATGCCTGACGGACTTCTGCGGTCGTTCCTCACCGATGGGGTCATCGCTGGCGTTGGTTCGGTCATCGTCTTCTTGCCCCAGATTCTGATACTTTTTCTGTTCATATTATTGCTTGAGGCATCGGGCTATATGACGCGCGCTGCCTTTGTCATGGACCGGTTGATGGCGGCGGTCGGGCTTTCGGGACATAGCTTTATTCCTTTGCTGTCGTCATTCGCGTGCGCGATTCCGGGCATCATGGCGACGCGGACGATCATGGATCAAAAGGAACGGCTGGCGACTATTCTTATTGCGCCATTGATGACCTGTTCGGCGCGCCTGCCCGTTTATACTGTTATTATCGGCGCATTCATTCCGGCGTCTACCGTAGGCCCCGGCATTGGCTTACAAGGGCTTGTCCTGTTCGGGCTTTATATCGCGGGCATATTGGGTGCGATGCTGGCGGCAGCCGTCATCCAACGCTTTGTCACGCAAAGCCGAACGAGCAGTTTCCTGATTGAAATGCCGCGTTATCAATGGCCACGGGTCAGCGACATTGCGCTTAACCTGTGGCAGCGCGCATGGGTTTTTCTGCGCCGTGCAGGGACGATCATTTTTGCCGCAACGATCATTTTATGGGCGCTTCTAAGCTTTCCCAAAGCGCCAGAAGGCAGCAATATCTCGCAGGTCGAATATTCGGTTGCGGGGCGTATCGCCGACGGCCTTGAACCCATTGTCCGGCCAATTGGTTTCAACCACGACATTGCATTGGCGTTGATTCCGGCAATGGCAGCGCGTGAGGTTGCGGTTTCGGCACTGGCAACCGTTTACGCTATTGATGTGGCGGATGACGACGCCGCGGCAACAAGCCTTGGTCCAAAGCTTGCGGCGGACTGGTCGCTTGCAACTGCGCTTGCCTTTCTTGCTTGGTTTGTTTTTGCGCCGCAGTGCATCTCCACAATCGCCGTCACACGGCGCGAAACCAATGGCTGGAAATGGCCCATCTTCATGGTCACTTATCTTTTTGCATTGGCATATGCCGCAGCAGGGATAACATATTGGACAGCGCGCTCCTTCGGCTTATAGCGGGTGAACGAAAACTTTTGCATGTAAGGGCAGCAACATGGCGGGAAGCGTCAATAAAGTCATCATCGTCGGCAATTTGGGCGCAGACCCTGAGGTCAAATCCTTTCAGAATGGCGGACGTATCTGCAATTTGCGGGTCGCGACCTCCGAAGATTGGAAAGACCGCACAACGGGCGAGAAAAAAGAGCGCACAGAATGGCACTCTGTCGTGCTTAATTCAGATGGCCTGGTCGGCGTGGCGGAGCGCTTCCTAAAAAAAGGCAGCAAGGTGTATATCGAAGGCCAATTGCGCACGCGCAAATGGCAGGATGCTTCTGGCAATGACCGTTACACGACCGAAGTTTCGGTGGCCGGTTTTGACGGTAAGCTTGTGATGCTGGACGGTCCCAAGGGTGGATCGGGCGGCGGTGATAGCTGGGGCGGCGGCGGGTCGTCGGGTGGTGGTTCTTCGGGCGGCGGCAACAATTGGGGTGCTGGCGGCGGCGGCAGTGCTGGTGGAGCATCTGGCTTTGGTGGCGGTGATTTCGACAATGATCTCGACGACGACGTACCGTTTTGATCGCTAATCACGGGGTAATATTGACGGCAGATTGAGCGGGGACCAACATGAAAAAAGCGATATTGGTCCTTGTTCTGCTAAGCGCGATTGCAGCCTATTTCATTTTTGATCTCGGGCAGTTTGTAAGCCTCGAAAACTTTAAAGCGAGCCAAGCGGACATTGTCGCGGCGAAAGACGCGAACCCTGCCCTTTACATCATGGGCTTCTTTATCCTGTATGTCGCGGTGACCGGGCTATCGATTCCTGGCGCGGCGATTATGAGCCTTGTTGCCGGCGCATTGTTTGGCGTCGTGGTTGGCACGATCATTGTTTCCTTTGCCTCAACGATTGGCGCAACTTTGGCCTTTCTAAGTGCGCGCTTCGTCTTGCGTGATTGGGTGCAGGGGAAATTTGGCACGCGTTTGCGCGTGATTGACGACGGCCTACAAAAGGACGGCGCGTTTTATGTGTTCACGCTGCGCCTCATTCCTGTGTTCCCGTTTTTTGTCATCAACCTGTTGATGGGCTTAACGCGTATTAAAACGCCGACGTTTTTCTGGGTAAGCCAATTGGGAATGCTGCCGGCAACAATCGTGTTTGTGAACGCGGGCACGCAAATCAGCAGGATTGAAAGCCCCGCTGGTTTATTGTCCCCGGCCCTTATTGCATCCTTCGCCGCGCTTGCGTTTTTCCCATGGGCGGCAAAGGGCATTGTCGCCTTATTGAAGCGCGGCCGTGCCTGAACGCGGGCAAAAGCCGAAGCGGTTTGACCGCAACCTCATTGTCATTGGTGCCGGCTCGGCAGGCTTAGTTTCCGCATATATCGCCGCAATGGTGAAAGCCAAAGTGACGTTAATCGAAGCGCATGAAATGGGGGGGGATTGCCTGAATACCGGATGCGTTCCATCCAAGGCACTCATTAAAAGCGCCAAGGTCGCACATCAGATTGCCGATTCGGCGCGCTTTGGCATTGATGTGGGCGCGCCTCGCATCGACTTTCCGGCAGTCATGCGCCGCGTGCGGGACGTCATCACAACCATCGAACCACATGACAGCGTTGAACGCTTCACGGGCCTTGGGGTCGACTGTGTGCAGGGCTATGCGCGCTTCATTGACCCTTGGACGGTCGAGATTGACGGCGCACGGCGTTTGACGGCCAAGTCTTTTATCATCGCCACAGGCGCAGCGCCGCTTATCCCGCCGCTACCCGGTGTAGAAGACAGCGGCTATCTCACCAGTGAAACATTGTGGGATGCAATGGCGACGCGGGCAGCTGCGCCGGATCGGCTGGTCATCTTGGGTGGCGGGCCAATTGGATGCGAGCTTGCGCAGGCATTTCAGCGGCTGGGATCGAACGTGACTATCGTCGAAATGGCGGACCGCTTTCTGTTGAAGGAAGATGCCGATGCCGCCGCCTTGGTGACGGCGCGTCTGGAATCAGAAGGCGTTTCTATCCGCACCAAGCATCGCGCGTTGCGGTTTGAAACGGGCAAGACGCTGGTCGTTGCAGGGCCAGAGGGCGAGGCCGCAATCGCTTATGATGACATCATCATCGCAGTTGGGCGTAAGCCGCGCGTGTCTGGTTTCGGCTTAGAAGAACTTGGGCTGGTCGTTGACGGACGGCTGGAAAACGACGTGTTTTTGCGTTCCAGCATGCCGCATATCCTGTGCGCTGGCGATGTTGCGGGGCGTCAGCAGCTCACCCATGGCGGCAGTCATGAAGCCTGGTATGCCAGCGTCAATGCGCTTGCCCGACCATTTAAAAAATACCGTACCGATTACCGCGTCCTGCCACGCGTAACCTATACAGAGCCCGAACTGGCAACGGTGGGCCTCACCCAAGCTGAAGCGGAAGAGCAGGGCCTGTCCTTTGATGTCACGCGTTATGATCTTGACGATCTTGACCGGGCAATTGCGGAGAGCGAGGCGCATGGTTTTGTCAAAATTCTGACGGCAAAGGGCAGTGACCGGATCTTGGGCGCGACGATCATCGGCCAGAATGCTGGCGAGATTCTCGCCGAAGTCACCTTTGCGATGAAGCACAATATGGGCTTGCGCAAAATTCTCCAGACCATTCATCCTTATCCCACATGGGCCGAAGCGAACAAATATGCCGCGGGGCAATTTGGCCTCGCGCGCAAGCCTGTGGCGTTATTGAAATGGGCGGAACGCTGGTTCCGGTGGCAGCGCGGTTAGCGGAAGCTTTTGGCCGCAAGGACCATGCGCTGCATTACGGTTAAGAGGCAAAGTGCAGCAAAGACTATGGCCAGCGTCGGGAAATATGCTGGGAACAGACAGAATAGCAGGAACAAAGCGATAGTCTCGCCGCCCTCCATCAATCCAGTCGAATAGATAAACGCCTTTGGCCCATGCGCACTGTCACTAGATGTGTGCCGCCCGGCAATGGCGGCGAAGGCCAGGAAGCTGACGGCGGTTAATGTGAAGCTTGCGACTAGAATTAAGGCTGGCATTTTGTTTGCGGGGTCAATCAGTGCGAAAGCCACGGGCACCGAGAGGTAAAATACATAATCGCAGAGTATATCGAGATAGCCGCCCAATTCGGTCGGCCCATTGTTGCGCGCAATCGCGCCATCCAGTCCGTCGAAAATCCGGTTCAGCACGATGAACACCAAAGCTGCTGCGAAATGCGATTGGGTGATACAAAAAGCAGCGCCAAGCCCAAGCCCCGCCCCGCTGATCGTCAGCGCGTTCGCCGAAATACGCGCGCCAGACACCCAACCTGCAACGCGGATGAGCGCCGGATCAACCAACCGGCGCAGCGCCACATCAAACATGGCGCGTGCCCCTCATTTTTTCGCCAATAAGTCTTTAAGGCCTGCCAAAGCGCCTGTCGGAACAACATCTTCCTCGCTTTTCACCCCAGCGGCTTTGAGCATTTTTTCTGCCTCCGGGCTGCGCGGATAGGGGTTGAGGGCAAGGCCAAGTGATTGGGCAACGGCTTCGCCCAGATCAATCGTCTGGCCGTCGTGAAACATCGTGTCGCAATCCTCTGGCGCAAGCTCAAGCTCGACCTCGCCATTGACAACAGGCTCTGGAACGAAACGGATATGGACCGCCTCGTCCATTCTGGCTGGAACAGGGTCATGCGAGGCAATGCAAAATTGCGTGAGATCCGCGGTGAAGCGGCCCGTGGCCACAACCCCTTCAGCATCATGCGCCAACGATATTTCCGCCTTCAGCGAATCCAGCGCAGCAAGGTCAAAACGCGCCATCAGACCAGCGCGGGCATCTTCATCAGCGGACATTTGAATATTCCGGCTGTGGTTACCAACTTCCGAAAGCTTGATGACATGGCTGAACTCGTTGCCCATCACCATTTGGCGTCGCCTTCGACGATCATATCGGGCAATTGTGCGCCAAGCGCCCGCTCGACATCAAGCAGACCTTGGTGTGTGTGGGCAAGTGCCTCGGGTGATGGCGCAACGCTGCGGTAAATGTTGCGGACAATGATATCATCAAGCAGATTATTGTTCGCCATAGCATTGCGCAGTGCGCCAAGCCTGCCGCCGACCGCACTCATGATCTGGCCAATATGCTTTCCGACAATCATGTCGCCAATGCCCACCTCGCGCAATTGCCCGTCCATGTCGTCGACGAAAACCTCCGTCAGCCGCGCCATGTCCAAGGCATAGGCTTTGCCCTCCTCAAGCCGCAACAGCACAAGTGACAATATCGTTGCCACCATGTCGAAACGGCCATCAAGGCTGTCGGGCACCTGCCCCTCAACATACCAGTGTGGCACGCGGGCCTTAGCCACGATCTGGTTATACAATGGAACAAGTTTCAACTTGGGGTCGGGTTGCCCGTTACCGAACAGTCTTTTCAAAAATGTCATAACGGCGATTTCATCCTTACTCATCCGGTATTCATCTGGGATTGCATATTGATATTGCGCCTTAAGGATGCAATGGCAAAGGTCCAAGTTTAGTGGATAAGCGGAGAAGTCTATGCGTGCGTCGCAAATTGTTAGTCTTGCAACAGTGATTGCTGCTTTATCTCTGTCTTCGGGGTGCACGCGCTTGAAATCGCATCAAGGATATATTGGCGACCAAACGCTGCTGACCTCGGTTCAGCCAGGTGTCGACAATAAGGGATCGGTTCAGGCATCGCTTGGCCGGCCGACATTTGTTGGCCAGTTCGACCAGAATGACTGGTATTATTATTCCCGTGACGCCAAGCAATTGGCATTTTCGCAGCCCGTGGCGGAAAATCAATATGTGCTTAAGGTCAGCTTCGACCAAGCGGGCAATGTTGCGTCGGTGTCGCAAACCGGCAAAGAACTGATTTCTAAAATCAGCCCCGAAGGCGATAAGACCCCAACACTTGGCCGTGACACGAGCTTCTTCGAAGAAATCTTCGGCAATATCGGAGCTGTCGGCGCCGGCGGTGGTCAAGGCGCAGCGCCCAATAGCCCTAATTAAACAACATTCCTGACCGACATCAAATCGGCATTCTCAGGCCGTTTGCTTCGCCAGCGAGCTACTCCGTAACACCCGCTGCTGCCAACACTGCAAGCGTCACAAGGTCGCTTGTGCTGGATGCCATGGTTGCAACTTGCACTTGGCGCTCCATACCCAGCAGCATCGGGCCAATGACCTGATCCCCACCCAATTCGCGCAGTAGCTTTGCCGATAGGTTCGCAGACTGAAGCCCCGGCATCACCAGAACATTGGCTGGGCCAGACAATCGGCAGAACGGGTAATTTTTCATCACTGCCGGGTTTAAGGCAACGTCAGGCGGCATATCGCCTTCATATTCAAAATCGGGTCGGCGGGCGTCCAACAATGCAACGGCGTCGCGGATATTGTTGAGCCATGTTCCGGCAGGATTGCCAAAGGTTGAAAATGAAAGGAATGCAACGCGGGGCACATGGCCCATGCGGCGGGCAACAGCTGCAGTCTTTTCGGCGATGTGCGCCAATTCTTCGGCAGTTGGGCGTTCGTTGACTGTCGTATCAGCAATAAACACCGTGTGCGTTTTGCCGACCATGACATGAATGCCAAAGGGCACCGCATCCTTTTTCGGGTCAAGCACACGGCGCAGCTCGCTCAGTGTTTGGCCAAAGGTGCGGGTAACGCCCGTGATCATGGCATCGGCCTGATCCATTTGCAGCAGCAGCGCGCCAAAGATGTTGCGGTCGCGGTTGACCATCCGATGAATATCGCGGCGCAGATAGCCACGGCGCTGAAGCCGGCTGTACAATCGGTCGACCATTTTATCCACCAGCGGACTTTGGGCACTGTTATGGATTTCATAGTCATCCGGGTTCGCGCCGAGCCCGATCAGCTTTTCGGTGACGCGCGTGTCACGGCCAATCAATACCGGAACGCCGTAGCCATCCTGTTTGAACTGGACGGCAGCGCGCAGCACGACATCTTCTTCAGCTTCAGCGAAAATCACGCGCTTGGGTTTCGCGCGCGCAGCTTGATACACCTGCGTCAGCGCCGACGTGGTCGGGTTTTGCCGTGCACGCAGGCTGGCGCGATAGGCGTCCATATCGGCAATCGGCTTTTGCGCCACGCCCGAATCCATCGCAGCCTTGGCAACTGCGGAGGCAACAATTTCCATCAGACGCGGATCAAATGGTGATGGGATGATATAATCCCGGCCGAATTTGTGCATCAGCCCGCCATAGGCTGCGGCCACCTCTTCCGGGACAGTTTCGCGCGCCAACTGCGCCAACGCATGCGACGCTGCAATCTTCATCGGCTCGTTTATGCTAGTGGCCCGCACATCCAGCGCGCCACGGAACAGGAAGGGGAAACACAGGACATTGTTGACCTGATTGGGGAAATCCGACCGGCCAGTCGCGATAATTGCGTCGGGACGGGCAGCGCGCGCAACTGGCGGAGAAATTTCGGGGTCGGGGTTTGCCATCGCAAAGATGATCGGCTGATCCGCCATGGTTTTCATCATATCGGCCGTCAAGATATTGGCACGGGAAAGTCCCAGAAATACGTCAGCGCCGACGATTGCCTCGGCTAGGCTACGCGCAGTGGTCTTTGCGGCATGCGCCGATTTCCATTGATCCATGCCCTCAATGCGGCCTTGATATATAACACCCTTTCGGTCGCACATGATGACATTGTCGTGTGGCACGCCCATGCTCTTGAACAACTCGATACAGGAAATTGCCGCGGCGCCAGCGCCATTGCATACAACCTTTATATTTTTGAGTGACTTGCCGGTCAGCTCGCACGCGTTAATCAATCCAGCGGTTGCGATAATCGCGGTGCCATGCTGGTCATCGTGAAAGACCGGGATGTTCATCCGCTCTTTCAAAGTCTGTTCAATGATGAAGCAATCGGGCGCGGCAATGTCTTCCAGATTGATGCCGCCAAAAGTAGGCTCGAGCAATTCCACTGCGTCAATGAAGCGCTGCGCATCTTCAGTGTCCACTTCGATGTCGATGGAGTCGACATCAGCGAAGCGTTTGAAAAGAACTGCCTTACCCTCCATGACAGGTTTTGACGCCAACGCGCCCAGATTACCCATGCCAAGGATCGCGGTTCCGTTCGAGATTACTGCAACCAAATTGCCTTTCGCGGTGTAATCATAAGCGGTGGCCGGATCATCATAAATGGCCTGCACGGGTACGGCGACGCCGGGCGAATAGGCGAGCGACAAGTCGCGTTGCGTTGCCATGGGCTTGGTCGCCACAATTTCGATTTTCCCCGGACGGCCTTGCGAATGGAAATCCAACGCTTCCTGCGGGGTGATTTGGACATCGCTATCGTTCGCTTCTCTCATTCTGAACCCCTAAACAAATTTCCACTTTATCAACCTCTAACGTGCTAATGACGCAAGGGCAAGCATTGCCCCGCCCGTCGGGCTTCGCTAACGCATAGTATATGGCGGAGGCAAACACACCGACACCGATGATGGTGCAATATCTGGGCTTAAAGGCCAAGGCAGGTGATTGCTTGCTGTTTTACCGCATGGGTGATTTTTTCGAACTGTTCTTTGATGATGCACGGGCCGCGGCAGCGACTCTAGATATCGCCTTGACGTCGCGGGGCGAACATGATGGCCAGCCGATCCCGATGTGCGGCGTGCCCGTGCATGCCGCCGAAGGCTATCTGGCGCGATTGATCAGGGCGGGGCACCGCGTGGCTATCGCCGAGCAGACCGAAAGTCCGGAAGCAGCCAAGGCGCGGGGTGGCAAGACGTTAGTTACCCGGGACATTGTGCGCTTTGTGACCGCTGGGACGCTGACTGAGGACAGTCTGCTGGATAGCTGGGCGTCGAACATGCTTGTTGCAGTTGCCCAGGTTGGGGAATTTTTCGGACTGGCGGCGGCGGATATTTCAACTGGCTATTTCGAACTATTAACCGTGACGGGCGGATCGCTTGAGGCAGAGTTGGCGCGCCTCTCCGCCAGCGAATTGGTTGTTCCGGAAGGCCTTCCCCAATCGCCGCCGGACGCCATCATCCGGCCACGTGCAGATTTTGAAAGCACACTTGGTGGCGATTTGCTGAGGCAGCATTTTGCGCTCACCACGCTCGATTCCATTGGCCCCGTGACACGGGCGGAGCAGGCGGCTGCGGGGGGGCTGATTTCCTATCTCGCGCATGCCGGACAGGGCAAAATGCCTTTCTTAAAGTTGCCAGTCCGCCGCGAGGTGCATGAGCATCTTCTGATTGATCAAGCAACGCGCGACAGCCTTGAGATCAATAGCGCAAGCAAAGGCGGCCGCGCAGGGTCTTTATTGGCCGAGGTTGATCGGACAATTACGGGCGCGGGTGCGCGGCAGTTGGCTTCCGATCTTGCCGCGCCATTGATGGATAAGGCGAAGATCGATGCGCGGCTATCGCTGGTGCAATGGTTTCACGATGCGCCGCTTACGCGCGACGCCGTCCGTGCAGCTTTGCGCCAATTGCCTGATATTGCCCGCGCGCTTGGGCGTGTGGTTGCTGGGCGCGGCAGCCCAAGGGACTTGGGACAAATCCGCGACGGGCTTGATGCGGCGCGCGTGTTGCGCGAACGGCTGGGTGGCATGGAGAACCGGCCGGAGCTGCTGGATCATCTTCTGCCCGCATTGGATGGCCATGGGCATATGGTGGATCTCCTTACCCGCGCTTTGGTGGCTTCACCGCCTACAGATACGACGCAAGGCGGATATATCGCCGAGGGCTATGATGCGGCGTTGGACGTGTTGCGGGTCGCGGGTCGCGACGGGCGGCAAGCCATTGCGCAACTGGAGGCGCGTTATCGCGATGCAACGGGCGTCGCCGCGCTCAAGATCCGGCACAATGCGGTGCTTGGCTATTTTGTCGAGGTGCCTGCCAAGCATGGCGATGCTTTGATGGCGCCCGGGACTGGCTTTACTCACCGTCAGACGATGGCGGGCGCCGTGCGGTTTAACTCCCCCGAACTGCATGAGGAAGCGCTGCGGATAACGCAGGCAGGTGGCCACGCGCTGGCAGCAGAGGCAGCGCATCTTGAGGAACTCATCGCGCTTATACTCAATCGCCGTGATCCGATTGCCGCAAGCGCAGATGCCTTGGCGCGCATTGATGTTTCAGCCGCACTTGCCGAACGCGCGGCGGAGAGCAATTGGTGCCGGCCAAGCTTTGTTGGGCATCCGTGTCTTGAGATACAGGGTGGCCGCCACCCAGTCGTGGAAAGCGCGTTGGCAAAGTCGGGAGACCGCTTCATCGCCAATGACTGCAAGCTGTTGCCCGAAAAACGCTTGTGGCTCGTCAGCGGTCCGAACATGGGCGGTAAGTCGACCTTTTTGCGGCAGAACGCGTTGATCGTTTTATTGGCGCAGGCGGGCAGCTACGTTCCGGCAACCGCGGCGCGGCTTGGGCTAGTTGACCGTTTGTTCAGCCGCGTTGGTGCCTCGGACAATCTGGCGCGCGGACGGTCAACCTTCATGGTCGAAATGGTCGAAACCGCCGCCATTCTTGCGCAGGCCACGGAACGCAGCTTTGTCATATTGGACGAAGTTGGGCGCGGCACATCAACCTATGACGGCCTTGCCATTGCGTGGGCGGTGGTTGAAGGCATTCATGAAACCAATCGTTGCAGATGCCTTTTCGCCACACATTATCATGAGCTAACGCGACTGTCAGAAAGCCTGGATGCGCTGTCGCTGCACCATGTGCGGGCGAAGGAATATAAGGGCGACCTGGTTCTCTTGCATGAGCTAGCTGAAGGTCCGGCCGACCGAAGTTATGGCATTGCGGTGGCAAAGCTTGCTGGCCTGCCGCCGCAGGTTGTGGCGCGCGCAAGCGCGGTTTTGGGCAAGCTCGAAAAAGGGCGCGCTGAAACCGGCGGACTTGCGGCTGGACTTGGTGACCTTCCCTTGTTCAGCGCGGCCATGGACGCCGCCGAGGCCAAGGTGGACGCCTTGCGTGAAAAGCTGTCTGACCTGGACATCGACGCGCTTAGCCCGCGCGCCGCGCTTGACCTGTTATATGAACTGAAACGCGCGGCTGGCGAAAGCTAATCAGGTCAGCGACAAAAATAACCCAGCCAGCGCAGCGCTCATCAGGTTGGCGAGCGAGCCGGCGGCCAAGGCCTTTAAGCCAAGTTTGGCAATCATGGGCCGCTGGTTGGGTGCCAGGCTTCCGGTGACGGCCATCTGGATCGCAATTGAACTGAAATTGGCGAAACCACACAAAGCAAAGGTGACGATGCCGACGGTTGGCGCCGATAATTCTCTCAACGCGCCCAAGTCAATGAACGCCACAAATTCGTTTAGGACGATCTTCGTACCGAATAGGCCGCCAGCCTGAAGCGCTTCCTGCCACGGCACGCCGATCAGGAACATTACCGGCGCAAAGACATAGCCGACAATTTGCTGAAAGCTTAAGTCTGGCAAACCGAACCAGCTACCAATGCCGCCCAATATACCATTGGCAAGCGCAACCAGAGCGACGAAGGCAAGCACCATGGCGCCAACGGCCACCGCAAGCCGGACGCCTGTCTGTGCCCCTTGCGCTGCGGCCATGATGATGTTTGCGGGCTTCTCCTCACCATCGTCATGCACCATCACAGGTTCATCATCAGGATGTGGGTTGGCTAATGCCGGGTCGCCTTCTGGCAAGGCAACCGCTGGCACATCGGGCATCATGATTTTCGCCATCAATATCCCGCCGGGCGCGGACATGAATGCCGCCGCCAGCAGATAGTCAATTCGGATGCCCATCGAGGCGTAAGCCGCCAATATGGTTCCGGCAACACCTGCCATGCCGACAGTCATGACACAGAATAATTGTTCAGGCTTCAAGCCAGCGAGATAGGGGCGAATGACCAAAGGTGATTCCGACTGGCCCACGAAAATATTGGCTGCAGCACACAAGCTTTCGACTTTCGAAATGCCGGTGATTTTTTGCAGACCGCCGCCAATCCAGCGGATGACATATTGCATGATGCCCAAATAATAGAGGATCGAAATTAAGGAGGCAAAAAAGATGATGACGGGCAACGCTGCAATCGCAAAGCTGTTTCCGCCGATTTCAGGCGAGGCAAGCGGGCCAAAAATAAACTGAGTGCCTTTGGCCGAATAGCCAAGCAGATTGGATACACCGGAAGACGCCGCGTTCAACACCACTTTGCCGGTTGAGGTGTACAAGACCAAAGCGGCGACACTTGCCTGCAAGGCAAAGGCTGCGCCCACCACCCGAAATCTAATCGCGCGACGGTTGGACGACAGCAAAATGGCTATTGCCAAAATCAACGCCATCCCTGCCAGGCTCATCAAAATTTGCATGAATGTTTTCCCCGAAAACACGCCCAGCAGGACGGCATTTTGTCATTTCCATACTAGACCTAGCGCCATCGTTAGTCTTGCGCCAATAAAATTAGACGCTAGTCAGTTTTGGATGACTATTCAAACCACATCACACGCGACCGACGGGGGTATCCCGAAATCGCTTTTCATGTTTTCAATCATTTACGGTGGCATGGTGTGCATTGCCGGCGTGCTTGGAAATAAGCAGGTTTCTTTAGGGCCGCTGGCGGTCGAAGCGGGCATTTTCCCGTTTCTTTTGCTTGTCATCTTATCCAGCTCGATTGCAGCCTTGCACGGGAAAGTTATTGCGGACAGACTTGTTAAATATGGTTTTATTCCGCTTATAGCGTCGATATTGCTGGCTTTACTGGTACTGTCATTGCCGCCGTCACCCAAGATGGATGACAAATATCTCGATGCGTTCAACACCATGATGGGGCAGACGCCGCGCATTTGGCTTGCAGGCATTGTTGCTTATGGCGTGTCGCAAATGCTCAACGTCTATCTGTTTGATCGTCTCAAAAACACCGTTGGTAAATATGTCGCGTTGCGCGGTGCTATCGCTGCGGTGCTATCGCAGATTATCGATACATTGTTGTTCGTAACTATTGCCTTTTACGGGGTGTTCCCCATCACGGAATTATTGTTTGGCCAAATGCTTGCCAAGGTCGTTCTGAGCATGATCATGGTGCCATTGCTCATCACTTTCTTTGTCAGCTATGGCCATAAACTTGACGGCACGGACCCCAAAGCAGGTAACACGCATGACCATTGATCCCGTCAATCTCGCTAAGGCCGAAACTCTTACTGAGGCGCTCCCTTATCTGCAGCGTTATGCGGGCAAGACCTTTGTCGTAAAATATGGCGGGCATGCCATGGGCGATGCCAGCCTAGCTCGTGACTTCGCTGATGATGTCGTGCTGCTAAAGGCTGTCGGCATCAACCCTGTGGTGGTGCATGGTGGCGGCCCACAGATTGGCGCAATGCTCAAAAAATTAGGCGTCGAGAGCGAATTTGTTGATGGCCTTCGCGTCACGGATGCCGAAACCGCAAAGATTGCCGAAATGGTCCTGTCTGGCGCAATCAACAAGGAACTTGTCGGCTGGATTAACGCTGCGGGCGGCAAGGCGCTTGGCATTTCGGGCAAGGATGGCGGGTTAGTCACCGCAACCAAGGTGCAGCGCACACAAAAGGACCCCGACAGCCATATTGAACGGAATATCGACCTTGGCTTTGTAGGCGAACCAACGACCGTTGACCGCAGCATCATCGACACCATTAGCGCGGCTGGCATGATCCCTGTCATCGCACCGATCGGCGTTGGCGCAGATGGTCATACCTATAACATTAACGCCGACACCATGGCTGGCGCCATTGCAAGCGCCTTAGGCGCTTCGCGTCTTTTCCTATTAACAGATGTAGCAGGCGTGCTGAGCAAATCGGGTGAATTGCTGACGGACCTTGATCCTGCCGCCATTGCCAAATTGCAGAATGACGGCACGATCAGCGGCGGTATGATCCCCAAAATCCAGACATGCGTTGATGCTGTAGAATCCGGCGTTGATGCAGCCGTCATATTGGATGGCCGCACCAGCCACGCGATGCTTATAGAAATGTTTACCGTGCAGGGTGCAGGCACGCTCATCCACAAGTAAACTGGACATTGCACCGTTTTAGGCTGTTGATACAGCGCCTCGGCTCGGCTAATCGCACGGGCGAAACTTTTTGGAGAATTCCATGCTTGTCGCGCTCATTTCCATAATCGGCTATTTGATGACGATCCTGTCGACTGTCGTGATCATCCAGTTCATCATGAGTTTGCTGATTTCTTTCAACGTGGTCAGCCTGTCGAACAACATCGTGGCGTCCATTTGGCAGGCTCTTTCTGTCATTATTGACCCGTTTCTAAAACCCATTCGCAAGATTATGCCCGATACCGGCATGATCGACTTTTCGCCCATGGTGCTGCTGATCGGGCTGCGCATATTGCAGATGCTTTTGGCGGGCCTGGCCAATGATATTTCTGCGGCCGGCATGTGAGCAGCGCTGCGATCATTGATGGTAAGGCGTTTGCGGCTAATTTGCGCCAGCGTGTTACCTCTGCCGTTGAACCCTTCGTCACGCTAACCGATCGCAAGCCCGGCCTTGCCGTTGTGCTTGTGGGCGAAGATCCGGCCAGTCAAGTCTATGTCGGATCGAAGAAGAAGGCGACCGTCGAAGCTGGCATGAACAGCTTCGAACATCGCTTGCCGACGACGGTTTCGCAAAACGAACTGATTGCGTTGGTGGAAACACTCAATGCCGATGCTGCAGTCGATGGCATATTGGTGCAATTGCCCTTGCCACCACATATCGATGACAAGGCTGTCATCGCCGCGATTGATCCGGCGAAGGATGTTGACGGCTTTCATGTCGTGAATGCTGGACGGCTTGCGGTGGGCGAGGAAGCGTTTGTGCCGTGCACACCGCTTGGTTGCCTGATGCTGTTAAAGGACCATCTGGGGGATTTATCCGGCAAGAACGCTGTGGTCATTGGGCGGTCAAATATTGTCGGCAAACCGATGGCACAATTGCTTTTGGCCGAAAACTGCACCGTAACTATCGCGCACAGCCGAACGCAGGATCTGCCCGGCGTCGTGCGCCGTGCGGACATTGTGGTCGCCGCGGTTGGTCGCGCGGAAATGGTGACGGGTGATTGGTTGAAACCCGGCGCAGTGGTCATTGACGTCGGCATTAACCGGCTCGAACCTGAGGCAGGCCAAAGCAAGGGCCGTCTTGTGGGCGACGTTGCCTTTGACGACGCATTGGCGCGTGCGGGCGCAATCACGCCCGTTCCGGGTGGCGTTGGGCCAATGACTATCGCGTGCTTGTTGCGCAACACTTTGGTTGCCGCATACCGCCGTGCTGGAATATCTGCACCTGAAGGAATTTGATGCCATGAAAGCATATTCTTCCCTTCTTTTTGTTGCAGCATTGGGCGGTTGCGCAGCGGGACCAAGCCCTGAATTTCGAAATTTCCAGCCAAAGATTGCGAACCCAAGCGCGATTATCGCCGCAGAGATTGGCTTTAATCAACTGGCGCAGGAAAAGGGGCAGTGGACGGCGTTTCGCCAGACCGCGACCAAAGACGCAATGATGTTCGTACCGCAGCCTGTATCGGCGCTTGAACATGTGAAGGGCAGGGCAGATCCGAGAAAGTCGGTGAAGTGGCAGCCCCACAAGGCCTTCATGTCCTGCGATGGCAAAACTGGTGTGACGACTGGCGCGTGGCAAAGGGGCGACGGTTCGGTCGGCTATTTCACAACCGTTTGGGAGTTTGTCGAAACCAATGCGGCAGGTGACGGTGAATGGAAATGGGTGTTGTATCATGGCGATACCCTGACCGCGCCACGGGCATCTAAAGAAATGATCGAGACCAAAGTTGCAAGCTGCAAAGGCAGCGCCTCCGCATCGCTTTTTGCGCCACCCGAGGGCGTAGTGATGAAGACCGGCTATGCGCGCGACCAATCGCTCGGCTACACTTGGGTGGTTCAGCCAAACGGCGCACGGACCGTTGAAGTCAAATTATGGAACGGCACCGTTTCAGAGACGGTCATATCTGATCAGGTTGCGGCACCAAATTGATCGATCTGTTTTTCTCGGCATTCATCACCTTTTTTGTCGTTATCGATCCGCCAGGCTGCGCGCCCATCTATGCCAGCCTGACCAAGGGCGCCAATGTTGCGCAGCGGCGGAACATGGCGTTGCGCGCGGTCCTGGTCGCGTCAGGGATATTGCTGGTGTTCGCATTGTTTGGCGAACAATTGCTCGCCGCGCTGCATATTGAATTGAATAGCTTCCGCATCGCGGGCGGCATCATGCTGTTCCTTATCGCTATCGACATGGTCTTCGAGAAGCGGACGGAACGCCGGGAGGAGCGCGCGCAAAAAATTATCGATACGCCAGAAATTGAAGACGTCTCTGTTTTCCCGATGGCCATGCCGATGATCGCTGGGCCGGGCTCAATCGCTTCGATCATGCTGTTGATGTCGCAAAATAGCGGGATTGACCGCGCGGGCGTCATTTTGGCAGCGCTGGGAGCAGTATTGGCCCTTACCCTGATGGCGTTACTTGCCGCTGGGCCAATCATGCGCGTGTTGGGCGCCAATGCCGAAGCCGTGATTACCCGGCTTCTGGGCGTGCTTCTGGGCGCGCTTGCTGCGCAGTTTGTGATCGATGGCCTCCGGGCCAGTTTTGGTGGCTAATTACTGAAGCGTGACGCGGTCGTCAGAGCCGTCATGACGTCCGAAAAACTGCATCAGTTGAACGATCGTGTCCGCCCGATCAGACAGGCCACGCGCCTCAAGCAAGGCCTGCTTGGCCGCAAAGTCGAATGGCGCAATCTGTGCGATGGCATTGACCAGCGAATAATCGTCCAATTGTGACACGGCCGTCCAATCGACGCCGTATCCTTGCGCCTCTGCAAATCGGCGCGATTCAATTTCGATAGATGCGCGCTCAGCCAGCGACAGCGTGTCGTTCGCTTCATCTTCGTCCCACAATTCGGCCTCCACCTGCCGAAAGCTTGTGGTGACGTTCAGCTCGTTCACCACGGAAAAGCGTTGCACACCTTCAAGGATGATATTGTACCGGCCATCCTCAAGCGCTTCGACGTCTTGGATCCGCGCGAGGCAACCGACATTAAACAAGGGCGGCTGGTTGCCCTGCCCCTTTGGCTGAATCATGCCAACGTTCCGGTCGCGGGCAAGCGAATCGCTCACCAAATCGCGATAGCGTGGCTCAAAGATGTGCAGCGGCAATTGCATGCTTGGAAATATGATGGCCCCGGTCAGCGGGAATACCGAGATACGGCGCGTGGTCATCCGAAAAGGATCGCTGACAATTTGCGGCGCGTTGCCGCTACCCAAGGGTCTTCCAATCCAATCAATGCAAATATCTCCAAAAGGCGGGCCTTGGCTGCCCCGTCGTTCCATTCCTGGTCCGCCGCTATGATAACTAACAAGGCTTCGGCGGCGCCATCGCGTTCGCCTGCAGCCATCAAGGCATTGGCAAGCTCAAGCCGCAGGGCATGATCGTCGGGCGCGGCAGTGACGGATGCCTTCAGCCCCGCCAGTTCTTCAGGGGGAACGGCCGCGGCGGCAATGCTCAACACTGACCCTGCCTTCTCCAATACTGGATCACTGCGCAATTCCTCGCTGAGGCTGTCAAATATGGCCTGGCCCTCGTCTTGACGGCCCAATGCGGTCAATGCACGGATCAAGCCTGAAAGCGCTGCGGGGTGCTCCGGCAGAACAGAAAGCACTTCGGCGAACACGCCATATGCTTGTTCTGCCTCGTTTTGCGCCAAAAGCATTTCTGCCTCTTCTACAAGTGGCGCCAGTTGCTCCAATGGGTCCGGGGTAGAATCACCAACCACGATAGGTAATTTCTCCAGCAACTGGTCCAGCATCTGCCGCAATTGCGGTTCTGTGCGCGCAGGCGACAGGTCGGCAACGGGCTGCCCCTGAAACATGGCGTAGACTGTTGGAATGGAGCGCACCTGAAATTGCGCGGCGATGAATTTGTTCTCGTCGACATTGACCTTAGCCAATATCACGCCGCGATCCGCATATTCCGCTGCGACCTTTTCCAAAATCGGCGTCAGTTGCTTGCACGGCCCGCACCATTCGGCCCAAAAGTCCAGAATCACCAGTCGTTCCATCGACGGCGTGACGACGTCGATCCGGAATTGCTCAACGGCTTTTTGTTCGTCGGTGGTGAGGCCCATCGTCGCCAAGGTTATTTCTCCAATCTTGAGGATTCGTTTCATCCCCTATGTGGGCAAAGTGGTGTCTTTCACAAGATAGGCTTTACCCCATTTTCGTAAAAAGCGGCCATTTGTTGCTTGCGAGGGGATATACCCCATGCTAACGGCGCACCTCACCTGTCAGGAATTAGTTGCCTGACCGCCAGAGCGGGCGTAGCTCAGGGGTAGAGCACAACCTTGCCAAGGTTGGGGTCGAGGGTTCGAATCCCTTCGCCCGCTCCATAAAATCAAGGGTTTAGCAGAACCCTTGTGATCCCCCATGAAACTTCCATGAAACACGGTATGTTTTCTGCGACGAGTTATTTCGCCGCATATTCCAACTTAATCTTTGTTTCCATATTGTTCAACCTAGGAAACCGTTGAGCGCCCACATTCATAAATATCACCGAATGATGGCGAATAGTTAGCCATGATCCGACATGTTAGGGTGCGATTTCATTCCGAAATTCATATAAATATCAATAAGATGATCCGAGACGGATCAATGGCCGGCAGTTCGCAAACTGCCGGTATGTAAGGCATTTGTATGTTGGGATTGGTAGCTTGGCATCGGTGTTTATCGGATCAAGTGCCTGCTATACCTCTCGAACGACCACAGCACCTGCAAAGCTCTGGCTCGGAAACTCCTTAGCATCAAAGCTCAGCAGAAGCGAATTTGACCCGAACGCCGATGCGTCCAATTCGCACTGCCCATTTTCTTTAAGAGCTTTTGACATCTTTCGCTTATAGCCACCAACTAGTTCTAGTTCACGGCTCCCCACTACGGAGATGACAGGCCTACCATTTTCGTAGCCATGGAACACCAACAAACCGTCAAGATCGCTCAACGGGACGTCGTAAAATTGACGCTCGGAGTCATGATAGAGAGACAGGAAGCAGTTGGCGGCGTTGTCCGTGAAAGCGTCAAAAATCTTTTTGAAACCTTTATCTCCTTCGATGGCGATCTTTTTGCCATCATTATCGTAGTAATCAAGGCCGACCTGCGGAAAATTAAAATCCCAAACAATTGCCTTTTTCGCCATGGTGAATTCTCCCTTTTATAAAGTCTAAACGACTACGTATTCGTAACTAGGTCGCGAGAACGGCTCATATGCCGTTACCGGTTCAAAATCGTCACTCTGCTTGGCTATCGGTGCGTCGCTAGTCTTCAGATGATGGGTAATAGCTCTTTGTATCGACCAGTCTATTTCGTCCTCATCACGTGGCATATCTTTGAGTTTAACCCAATAGATATACTCCGAGCCATCCTCAGACGTCACACATACTTCGATGTAGGATATTTTTTTGGACATGATAAGATCAATTTTCTCGTGTAAATACAATAATTTGTGTGAAAATCTTTAAGCCGCAATTTTGATCAAGTCGTTTCGAAGATGCCCAAGCGTCCGTATGGTGTCAAGAATTGACTATTATTCCAACTTGTGGATAATTTACGCTTTATTGTTTGGGCCACTGCCTCAGATTGTGCGCTGACTACCGGTCAAGACGAAGTTTCTTGCAATCGATGGAACGTGGGCAAACAGCGTCATTTCAAAGCTGCGGGGCTTGTTGCACATACCGTCTCCAGTCACCTGCAGCACGGCCGCCATAGGAAAACATCCGCATTTCTAACTCTTCAGGTGTACTAGATTTTAGTTTTTCGCTTACATCTTGCTGCCCCGCAAGAAATTCCATTCCCTGACAAAAAATCTCAAACACTGGAGCGCCGTTCCGATCCGAGACATAGTGGTTAACTTTACCGCGAAAAACGGTGCGGTTAAGATCGACAATAGGCTTACCTGTATACCTTAGAAGCAGGTTCATACTTACTGACGTCCACTGATCCATTATGTACCCTGTATGCTGCGGCTCCGCAAAAAATATCAGCTTCGTGTAGTAAGCCGGACCAAAGCCACAGCGCGGATTTTCTCTTCGAAACTGGTGAAATCGTGCATAGCCTTCCTCCCGTGATAGCTTGCCTTCTCGCAAATCACGGACAATTCCACGCCATCCATGACGCAGATTCCAAGCAATCTCACCGTGATTTTTTTTTGCCCCCCCACGCCATGATGGCTAAAAAGCAGTTTTCATCCGAAACATTAGAGTCTGCGCAAATCGACTTAAGAAAGTCTCGGTCAACCTGCTCGTTCGGCAACATGGTTATTGTTTTTTGATCGGCACCGATCCCCTGTGCCCACGAATAAGGCTTGCGGGCGGCTGGCCAGCCTGTTTGATGTGCCAAGTCAGTGAAAACATCAAAATGTTTCTGGTTTATCGTAAATGCCATATTGGGGTCCTGCAGATTTAGTTTCGCACATTATATCAACGAGACGGCCATCCTTATCAACTCAACAGATGCGTATATTTGGATAGATCTTCTTCAGATTCCGCATTGAGTGGCCTATAAACTGAGAGTTATTGATTACCGTGTTGCAGGTGCGCCAGCTCCTTGCCCCATGTGTATCTGAATATAGTCACGCATCAGTCCTCCGCCATGAAGAATGTTGGCTCGATAGCGCTCAACGCTCCGCCAATTTTTCTGGGTCCATGCGCTAAATTTTTAAGACTAAGGGCGGAGGGGGCAGCACGAAGTCTGACCTAAAACATCCACTATAGGCTGAAGCTTGTAACCTAGGAATTTACCAGAATTCGTCCGACCCGAAGGAAGCCAGTCAATACAGAGCGACTGCAACATTATCCTTAAATCCGAAATTAAAACAAGTATTGACTTGGCGGCTAAGAAACGTTCTTTTCACGGTCATAAAGTAATGAAATAAATGCGATTAAATAGAGGATTGATTTATGAGTCCACCTGAACCATCGCCTCACGATGGCCCATACGGATTGCCTGAAGATACTCAATCTGCCGGTATGATAAGAATCAAGGCAAACTATTGCGTCGACGAGGGTGAGTACGAGTTTGAAACCGAAAGTGATCGGGATGAATTTATCTCAAATCCGACATTCAGTTTCGATTTTAATATCGACAATGTGGATGACAAAGATGGCGTCGAACACGTTTTTGGCACTCTTGATGTAGCTCCTCATTTTTCGAGACGCTCCCCTGAATTTACCGTCACTCGGGTGGAGCCAAGCGAAGACAATGACGCTGTCGCAATCGTTAGTGTCGAAGTTGAGATGTTTTTCGACATCCGTATCTCGTTGGCGGATTTCCACGAATGGGTTGAAGGTGAAGGAGACACATGGAGATATTCTGGCCGGATCGAGTGCGCTGGCGAGATAGGCTTAATCAATTCTGAGAGGGAGGAGTATGAATCCTATCTTGAGGTAACGAGTATTCTAGATCCGCCAAATGTGGGCGCTGCCTACGACATTGTTCAATCGGTTACTGAACAACTTGCTGGCGCAATTGGACTAACAATCTTTATCTCTGAGGATACCGATGCCGAGCTAGTTGATAGCCTGATCTGTAAACTAGAGGGAGATGGCGCTCTACTTGTCCAAGTAGAAATGGGTGCCAGCTATATGGATTACATTTCGCCGCTGATAGAAACTGAAGAAGGGGCTACTGCGATTTTGGACGGGGTGCAGCATATACACGAAGATCTCATAGGTGATTTTCTCCGCATCTTGAGCGATAGGGTCTTAGTCGGCACCATTGGTGACGGCGATAACGCCCAATCATTTGAGATGCCAATGGCCGCATTTAACTTGGTTCTGATTGACCGCGGTGGTGGGGAAACGTCGCTAATAAGGTATGCAGTGTAAACATCAACGAAGGTTGGGAAGCCGGTTGTGGGCGTGAGCGTATTGTGGACTAATGCCGGTGAGCTGTCTGTCGTTGAAGTTGAAAATCAATAATTTTAAGGATGTATTTTTATGAAATCGATACACATTGAAATTCCGGAATCAAATTTCAAGTTTTATCTGTTTGAAAACGATTTGGATGATTCAACGCGAAATAAATTGAAAAAACTAGGAATGCCCGACCTTTCAATAAATTTTCCTGACGATCCAAAGGACAATTTTGAAAAAACACCTGATGGTTTGTTTAGGCAGGGGGACTTTTACTGCAACTCTCTCTAGCCAATGACGCCTGTCGATGGGGCCACACACAGAGCCATTTTTGATCCGAGCGATAACTCGATCAATGTCGAACTAGAGGGCACCTTCTTCTGCGTTAACATCTTTGAGGAAGATATCTCTCCGAGCATACCCCATCTCACATTCGGCTATATCTCTGGAACACGCCTTAACAATGACAGGGGCAAACTGATAAAAAAACCGAAAGATCAATGGGGGCTGACCGTTCCTCTAGAGGCGAATATTGAAAAAGATTCGTATGATGGGGGAAGTTGTATCGTTAATTTTAATGTAATTATAAAAGATAGTGAATTTTGAATTCAAGATTCAATTATCTTACTACATTTCAAATAAATTATACTTCATGGCGAACGCCGAAATGAAGAGCTTCGTCTCGTGAGAATCCGCCTAGAATGATGTTTAGGCAACGACGGTTTCGAGAGAGGAGGGTTCTCCACTAACGTAAATACAGGGCAGGAATAACATCACTGGCCAAACATAACATTTTTAAAGCTGGCCATTGCCCGATTTGGCATTGCCAGCAGTAAGGTAATAGATTTGAGATACCTCACTAAATCACGCTTTAAAATGGCGGTTGAATGCCCCCGTAAGCTCTATTACGCGGGCAAGAAGAACGTGTATCGTGACAATAAGCAAGAGGACACTTTCCTCCAAGCATTAGCGGACGGCGGCTTCCAAGTCGGTGAATTGGCCAAATGCCTCTACCCAGACGGCATTGAGGTTTACCCCAAAGGTAACGCGGACGCGCTGGCAGAAACAGCTGAGTTATTGAAGCGAGAGAGCGTCACACTCTTTGAGCCCGCAATTGCTTATGGTGCCTATTTAGTAAGGGTAGATGTTCTCATAAAAACTGGAAACTCAATCAAGTTGGTTGAGGTGAAGGCCAAGTCCATCAAATCCGATGATCATCAGATAGAAGGGCGCGGAGGTCTAAAATCAGCGTTTAAGCCATATATTGAGGACATCGCGTTCCAAAAATATATTGTAGGGTTGGCTTATCCAGAATGCCGCATCACAAGCTATCTTTTGATGCCGGATAAAACCCAAACTGCCGTTATCGACAAGATGAACCAGCTGTTTAAGGTTAAGCAAATAGGTGCGGAAAGTGAAGTGGTCACTGACCCCGCAGCCAAAGATCTGACTTTCGATCAATCATTGCTCCATGAGTTTAATGTCGATCACTATGTTGATTTGGTCCACGAACACGGGTTAAATTTTCCAAATGACACGGGCAGTATGGAGGAAATGGCTGTTGTTTGGGCGAAGGCTTATGCTGAAGATATTGCAATTCCTGCACCAATAGGCGCCCAATGCGCGAGTTGTGAATTCAAAGCTGCGCCAAATAGCAATCTGAGAAGTGGCTTCCACGAATGTTGGAAGGAGGCAAATAGCTGGTCGGACGATGATTTTATTGAGCCAACCTTGCTTGATTTATGGAACTATCGCGGCAAGCAGAAGCTCATGGACGCTGGCATCAGGCGACTTTCTGGGGTTACTCAGGAGCATTTGAAGTATACCGCCAGCGATGACGGTTTAAGCAATTCCGAGCGGCAATGGATGCAAGTGCAATGGTCGACCAATCATGTCTCCGAAGAGCTTAAATCTGCGGGGTTTTTCATTGATCATGAGTACATGACAAAAGAGATGGATCGTTGGCGCTTTCCGTTACATTTCATCGATTTTGAAACGTCTACTTCAGCTCTGCCATTTCATATCGGCATGAACCCATATGAGAGCGTCGCTTTTCAGTTTTCCCATCACACGTTGGGGAAGGATGGCTCATTGAAGCATTCCAATCAATTTCTTCTTGCAGAAGCTGGGGAGTTTCCAAACTACGAATTCGCTCGCGCCTTGCAGGCTGCGCTTTCTGAAAATGACGGATCGGTTTTCATGTGGTCGAGCCACGAGAACACTATACTTTCCCACATCATCAAACAACTCAACACTCGGAGGGATGCGCCCGAAGACAAGACTGAGCTAATCACCTTCCTTGAAACGCTCATAAAAGGCGGCAGTCGGGCGATGGTCGATCTTAAAATCATCGCACAAAAGGGATATTTTCATCCTTCGACCAACGGCAGCAATTCTATCAAAAAGGTGCTGCCAGCAGTTCTCGAGAGTTCTACGTTTCTTCGAGAGCGTTATTCTAAACCAATTTACGGCGCCGACAACGGTATCCCGAGTTTGAATTTCCGCGATATGACTTGGTGGGAAGTGGGCGCACAGGGCTTCCTGCAAGATCCGTATAACGCGCTCAAAGATAATGAGGTAAAGGACCAATCTGCTGCTGCGGTAGACAATGACGATCTCGAGATCGCCGGTGGCGGTGAGGCTTCAATGGCATATTGCCGACTGCAATTCGAGACGCTACCCGCCAAAATGCGAACGTCTATCAAAGACAAGCTACTTCGCTATTGTGAGTTAGACACCCTTGCGATGGCGATGATTGTCGAGGCTTGGAAAGCGGAATTGGGTGAAAACCCATTTGCTGAGGATGCTCCCTAATGGCGTCTACAGGCCATGCAATTTACGATGAGACGCGCAATCGCTTGGAGGTTGTTCGATCAGGGGAGAACACTACTCGCTATATCAAATGCGTTAATTTGGACCCAAAATCATTAAGAGTATTTGGAGTTCAAATTGACGGCGATGACATTTGGGTTCTGGTTGGGCCACATCAGAACGCACGTCCAAATCGGAAAATAGGCTATCGGTTTTCTAGCCTTAGTGGTGGTCGTGGGAGCAATATTTAGTGAGCAATCTAAGTGGGGAATTTAATTGTCCCAATGACGAGCCTAACTTCGACGCCCATGTTGAACTAGCACTTGGCTGCTATGTGTACGTTCTGAAAGATGATGACGGAGACATATTCTATGTTGGAAAGGGCGGAGGTACGGGAGCCGGAAATGACAGAGTCCTCCACCATCTAGAAGATGCGAGAAAAAAACTTCAGAGCAATTCTCCAAATATTTCGAAAAAGATCGAGCGCATCCATGCAATATGGAGGCGGGGCAAAAAGGTTGAATGGGAGATCATTAGGTATGGCTTGCCAGACAGTCAGTCAGCATTTCACGTCGAAGCTGCTGTCATGGATATCATTGGCAGAGATAAACTTACAAATGCGCAAGGGGGGCACGACGCATCGCACTCAGGGCGCCGAACCAGCAGCGAAGTATATCGTCTTTCTGCCGCACATGTCGCGCCCAAAGAAGACTACGGCAAAGTGCTTATATTTAACATTGATAAAGGCTTGAAGGTTGATGGTCGATCACCCTACGACGCAACGCGGGGCTGGTGGACCAACACAAGAAAACACGAAGACGCAACGCATGCAGTGGGGGTTGTGCGCGGAGTTTCTTTTTGCGTAGTTGAAATTGGTCTTTGGCACAGCTGGGAAATTGACAAACAGAGGCGCGGTTTTGACGGCCGGCTGTATGAGGAAAGTGGATCACATGAGCTACTAGGGAAAAATTACGCTAAAGTTATTGAACAAGCCGCAGGTTACTGGGGGCGCGGTAACTGGCTGGCTGTCGAATTTTCCCAAGGAAACGCAAGGCTTCTGAGAGGGAAGAGTTCGACAAAAAAATAATTGTATATGAATTTTAATATTATTTACTTCTGTATTTCTGTTTAAATTTGATTGGGGAGAGAGCAGTGCCAAATATATTTATTAAAGCAGATTGCGAAATCGAAGTCGAACTTCCTGAGGTGGGTTGGACCTCAGGCGAATGGAAAAGCCAAGAGAATGAACGGATCTGCGATGATTATGGGCATCCTAAATGTACAATCAATTTTAGAATTGAAAACCCAAATGAGCCTATTTGCCCTGCTCTTATTTTCGTAGGCGATAACGATGCCATGGATGGGGGTATTTCTGTTGAGGCGCTAAGTGAAACAAAATACAAATTTACTATAAAAGGTGTTTTCAAATCTAAAATTCATAAAGATGGCGTTGCGTTGCTGAATTCTGGCCAAAAGCCGGTGTTGGAGGGCGTCTCGCGTTTCCGGCACGATTACAATTTCGACGAGCCGCGAGCGACAGATTGCGAATTTTCGTTGAAGAAATTGAAGTGAGCCATAGTTGACGGCAGCGAAGGTAATATATGTCCGCGGCAGTTATAACTGCATCGCTTATAGGGTGCAGAGGGCGCAAAAATTGTTGGTTTTTAAAATATTAACGAGAACCCCGCCGTCCGAATAATGGCTTCAACTCTTTAGATAGTTGGTCTTCGATTGCACACAAAACGGTTTGGTCGATATCGGTGTATTTCAGGATTTCGATCTCAAAGTCACCAACCAAGCTAGTGGCCCAAGAGGACATGTGAAGGGAATATGTACTCTTCGCACCAAGTCCTAAATGCTCAATCAACCTCTTCACGCAATCCCGCGAACTGCCGACATACATATATTCGCTTGCGGCGGTTTTGTTAATTTGTGGGTAAGCTCTGCCATCCAGCTTTCCAGTCTTTTGAAGATTTAAAGCATCCCTAACCGCAGTCCAATTTGCATTTGGACCAAGTTTTATGATGTAGATCGCTGTACACTTTTTTCCCAATTTTTCCGTAAGTCCGGCGCGAACGGTCTCTTTTTGCATTAATTCTAACGAGCCGAAATTTTCAGTCACCACGGTGCGAGCGGGATCAGGCGCAATTTCGACTGCCTTCGCAAGATCAATCAATGTTTTGGAAGTTCGAGTTTGAAGCCTCACCTCATTTGTTTTCATCTTACTCACCTTTGTTTCGTGACGCTAAAAATTAAAAGCTGTTAAGTTGGATTTAGTAAGGCTGTGAATAGTCTTGGTCACATTCATTCCTGCCAGCGGAACTCGCCGCCGCTGTCTTCCGCGATGTATGCATCGGCGTCAGAGAGCATTATGGTAGCGCAAGCCCATCCACCTTTATCTTCAGCCCATTCGATAAAATTCTCTTTTACTATATCGTCTCGAAGCTCAGCATTAAGCGTTACCCATGCCGTTACGCAGACTTCATGTTCGGACAAATCAATTACCAATTTGCTGTTTTGGGCCGTTAAATCAAAATGCTGAGGCAATGCCAGATTCATTATGGATTTAGCATTGTCATCAGATTGTTCAGGAGAAAATTCAAACCAAATTGGCTTCGCTGAACTAATCCAATTTTCCCTATCTTGCGCTTCAGAGAATTGAAAAATAGCATTTTCAATGTGCCAAACAAGTTGCACCATCATGTCTAATTCTATTCCGTTCAAACCGTTACGGGAAGGTGAAATCAGATACGGTGTATAAGTCGGTTAACACAGCTTCATATGCATTATATTCCTCATGCCCGTCTAGAGCAGCTCTAACATTGTCACATGTGATGCAGGCCAATTTAAAAACGTAACCACCTTCTTCTTCGTTCAAACTATCTATAACTCCTGAACGTAATTTTACCTTCATTTCACCGTTTATCTTTAAAGTATATTTCTTTGTTTTTTCACAAAGCTCGCCTTCAAAAGAGCTAATTTTTTTGACAAGTGATTTATGTTTGAAAGAAAGTTCAAATGCCACTGCCATATTTGTTTTCGCATTTATGGGAAATATTGTAATTCCAACAGAATCAATTTTATTGTTCCTAAACGATTCAAGTTCGAAATCGTCTAGTTGCGTAGTTGTAAAAGTATCATTCAATCGGATAGTTAAATCAGTCATTTTTTAATCCCTAATTTTGAAATGTTGTTAATTTTCATTTAAATAATTTCTCGTAACCTAGCAAAAGTCAAAATTTGTTTTAACTAACGTTTTGCGGATCGTGCCCTGCCATTAAACTGACAGAGGGCAGCGGGACAAGGCAAGCCAAACCAGTCTTTCAACCAGCATCGACAAGTCCCTTTTCACCTAATGATAACTTGGACGTCGATGCTATCGTATTCGTCATAATCGAGTCCATTAACCGCCTGTTCGTAAAAAACTTGCGGGTCATTAGTTTCTAAAGGCTCTCCGTGGTTCACAGCAAAATACCTAGAAACGTAACAAGTGTGGGGGCCGAGACCTTCGATTTCAGTTTCCCCAATCGCATGGCTATTTTCTAATTTTAGATGGTTAAGAGCCGAGTGCGGTTCGACACTTATCGAAAGATTTTCGATAAAATCTGCAATTTCAAAAAACCTATCATCACCAAAAGTCACTTCGAGATTTAGGTGCTTGATGAGGGTTGTCAAAAGCGACCATTCATCTTCTGGTTCAGATTGATCGCTACGCTCAAGTTTGTCTCTCGCACTATAAAAAACGACATCAGATTCTTCTAAAATAAGAACGTTTTCTAGATAAATATCGCCGGCATCATCTGCTTTGCCGCTGCAAACGATATAATTGAGCGGCCCCGTACCCCATCTATCGTAAATTCCTCCAGCAGATAGGCCTTCTTTTTTTTCAATATTTTTGGATATTGCTATATTTATTACGACTTCCTCAGTCATCTTTGCCTCCCGCAGTCCAGTTTCCAGTTCCGCCTTGTCTTCACAGTCAGCTGTAGCAGTACATAAATCCTTCCTCCCTGCTAAGTTGCAGAGACCAATCTGCTACGTCCATTGTTTCATTATTGATGCGCAATTGGGTGCCATTTACGACACAGCCATTAACGTCAATCGTGACATCGTGCCATCCGAGCTTGTCAAACGCCCAGCGGCGCATGACTGGCCATAGGTCATCATAAAGCAATCCCTTCTCGCCACCGTCCATCTCCGTGTTGTCATAGATTTTGCGAAATAAAATTACAAAGTTCTGCTGGGTTGGGTTCTGTTCGCAAGCCAAATGCAGCATAGCTAACTCGTCTGAATCTGTTTCTAAAGAAATAGTCTGCTGGTCCTGTTCTCCAGTATCTCCGTTGTTGTAAGTGACTTCAAAATCAATTTTCATTATCCCACCCGACCGAGAGTTATTTTGGGTTCCGTGTTCTGCTACTGACACTTCCTCAACTTTTAGGGTGGCTTTGGAAGCAAGCGCACCAACTCGAGTTCCGCATTCAAGGCAGAACTTTGCCTGCTCAGGCAGTTTCGTTTTGCACTCTTGGCATATACCTCTTGGAATTACCTTGGCCCCGCATTCTAAGCAGAACTTCGCGCCTGCCGGCAAACTGACTGAGCACTCTGCGCAAGCGACTGCTGCGGTCTTTATTTTGGAAGTCTCCAACTTAGGCTCTGCCGCAGCCTTTGGCTTGTTTGAGACCTTGGCTGGAGCGACCCCCTTGCTGGCAGCGTAAGCGGCTTTCAGAATTCCGATGACAAAATCATGATCTTCCTTGTCGATGGTGCTGAGCGTTACAAACAAATTGCCGCCAAAATAAATATCGAGCGATCCCAATTTGTTGCTTTGGCTGCTCACGCTTCGGATAGAAGATATCTTGACCGACTTGATGTCTCCAAGCGTGCCTTTTGCATAAACATAATCTTCACTGATCGCTAAACCGTCCTTGGAAGAACCAAAAAGCGTGTCGTCTATGAGCGCGACAATGGGTTCATCTCTCGTAATGTACTTGCTTCGGGCATTAACCAGTTTCTTGGCGGGTATGTCGGCGCCTACAAATATGCGATTTCGGAAATTTCCTCCGGTGAAGTCGATTATAGCGCTGGAAACTGGACCTGCATTTTTTGTCATAAGGGAATGCCCGTTGTTTTATGATTTGAGCAGAATATGCCAACATCGGTCAGTAGTTCAAGGATTGACTTTAATTCGAATTTGACGAGAATTTTGCCAAATTTATTAGTATGCGGGCGAAGGCTCCTCCGTCAGCAATTCTGAAAAGTGAATACGCCCGTGGTATGAAACATCTCTCGGTTTTAGCGCCAAGCGGAACTCAGCCTCTGAAACATCAGTTTCGATCCTGAGGATGCGTTGTGGACCAAGCTGCAAAAGAGTTGCTTCATCTCGATGCTGACCGAGAGCCGACATCAACGCACTGCCAAATTTCATGCCCATTGTGCCATCTGGCCACTTTTCAACGACGATGAGGACCGGCCGTTTTTTCCGTCTCTGCCCAAGCTTGGGATCGGGCTTTTCACTCATCTTTGCCGCCTCCTTCCGGAGCGGTATTCCAGACCAGCAGCGCAATCGTTCTCAACTCGCTTGCATTTAAGCAGTCCTCTTCATTGATCCAGCTATAATGCTCGAGTTCATTATTCTCCTTTTCCCAACGCCAAAAGTCAGCGAGCAGATGGATCATAGCTTGGTTACGTGATGCTTGCTTTAGCGGTGCATGACCAATGGCGCACCATGTCCATCCGTCGTTGTCATCGTAGGCGTAAACCCATAGCATCCAGTGGGATCGGCCTCTGCTGAGGTAGTAGCCGTCAACCCGTCCATTCATTGGACCCCACGCCCACTCAACCTGCCCTAGGTAGTCAGCATTGCGGGGACCATTAGCTAGCATGACACCTGTCGGTTTTTCATTCCAACCGACCACTGTGTTGAAGGGGTCTGGTCGATCAACGAGATTTGCGACTGATACGATGCGCTGTTCGGGTAGGTCGAGAGCCGACATTGGTATGGTGGGCTTTTTCATTTTCCGCCTCCATTTTTTGCAGCGTATTTGAAGTCGATGGCGAAGAGATGCTCAGTGAGAAGCTCTCGTATCCCCTCCAGTTCATCGTGCGTGGGCGGCGGGCCAGCCTTTCCAAGTCGATCCCTTAGCAGTCGAGCGAGCGAGAACATGGCCGGTCTATCAAGCTGGTTGATCTCTTCTCGAGTAAAAACCTCAAGTGCTGCATCACCAACGAGTACAGATGGAATTCGAGCGATAGCTCCGTTCGTCATTTGAACAGCTAGGTCGTTGCCCGCAACGGCATCGACCAAGCCATCTTCTAACCAGCTAGCCCACATCGCTCCAGTGGCCTCCATCATATTGTGCCAGAGCCCTTCCATCAGCTCGAGAGCAATTGCTTTGCGGTTTTCACCTGCTGGAGCAACATTGATCACAAGCTCGCGTGTACCCCAAACATCGGGGGACCGAGCCGTTAGAATTTCAACGTGGAAACCATCGATATAGGTGAGCCAAAATTCGATCGGCCAGTAAAAACCCTTTCCTTCAGTTGTCCATCTAACGGTGCAAACCAGCGTCGGATCTATCAATCGATTGGTGGGAATGCGGATGTTCCACTCTAGCGCCAAGGCGCGGCCATGCTCACCCTCAGCGCCCCACTTGGGCAACTGTTCGTCGATGTGGTTTGTAATTAAACCTGCCGCAGCCAATGCTGCATCGTCTTGACATTTAGCAGGTAGCTCGAGCTTTCGAACTGCCTCCTTCAGCGTTAGCTCCGAGCTGCTCCCACCGAGATAGGCTTCTAGGATCGCGAGCACCGCTTCTGGGTACTGCGTGGGGATTGATACTTTACACATAAGCTTCTCCTTGCGTTTGCATCGCAAGAAGGCTCGACTAGAAGTTGCGGAAAATGCGCTCTTGATTGCGTAATCCGCCACATCTCGCTTTCGCGTTTACCACCTTACCGAGCAATGGGCAGGTTGGTGAAGGACTAAACCTTCTCTTGATGTTCGATAATGTTAGGAGGCAGTTGCAACGCTGTAAAGAACATTCTTTCTGTTGGTCGTATCGACTGCTTGCATTACCGTTCCGTTTTAAGCGGGGCACGTGCTAATTGAGTTATATTTCATTCATCCCACGTTATGTATAGTTTTAGATATGTATTTATCTTTTTCGTTTAACAATTCTTTGAGCTCAATAATCTCCTTCTCAAGATCATTTATTTTACGTTCTGCATCGATATTTTTGTGATTTGCATTAGAAAATATTCCAAAATAAATTTTTGGATCAATCATTTTCGATTTAGCTAAAATTAATCCACACTCTACTGCAATTTCAAAATATTTTTCTCGAGAAACTTTAAAAAATTCTCTATTATTTTGTACTCGTATTTCACTATATACTTTATGCAGGTGTTTTTCGGAAGCTACACAATCTTTGACATAATATGCCACTATAAGTTCAAAATCTCCTAATACCCCCGTAGTCTTGAGCTCATTTAAGCGTGCATATGGGGATTTCTTAGTAAAACCTATTTTTATAACATCGTACATGTATTGATTATGTGCAACGTATATGAACCCCTCTGGACCAGAGTATTCAGAAAAATTATTAAAATCCGACATGATTTTACTCAGCTTTTTGCATTCTGAACGTTAAAGGACGGAGGCTCCGCGCAGGTTTTCAGAACTAATGGCAACGGTTGATTTAATCTGATGAGATTGATTTTTTGCATCCCCAACCTGCTGCGAATAACAAGTTCCTTGCTAGATGACGATAGCGCAGCGGTTTGTCTATATGTCATGTAACTCTCCAAGCGTGGTCAGGTTGACACAAATCAATTAGCTGTGCCCGCAAGAAGCCGTTAGCAACCGCGGTCAAGCTCTAGCTAAAAACTTCTGCCCTGTGAAACCTCAGATATGCTCTTTGCATATCGTTAAAGGTGCCCACATTATCCTTGGCTGTTAGCTCCCAATGCTTCCAGACCTCCTTCGGAAGTTTAGTTGATTTTAAAATGGCACCATCATCATCGAAGCTAATGTATCCCTTATCAAACAGGCGATCGATGTGCGGAGAGAGTAGCAAGCCGTTGCAGCCATCAAGCTTCTCACGATCATCGCTCAGCCGCCACGGCTTGATGTGGCTTGCAATCAGGAACCGTGGATCAGTTACTCCAGTGACCCGACATGCTTTTTCATTCAGCCTCACGTTTGCCCTAAAAATACCCTGTCCGCGACGTGCTAAGATCATCTGCGCCTTTTGAGTGGCACCAATGTCTGTGCGGCCCTGAATTGCAGTTTGAGCCTGCTCCTCTGCCGTATCGGCTGCTATGGCCTCATCAGATATCAACGTAGGGTCGAGTGTGACGCCCATTCTCGTCAAAATTGTTTTGGCGAATGCCTCTGACACCTCTGCAAGGTAGACACCTTGGTTGCCATTGCCATTTGGTTGCAGCGGTGCGTATTTGGCTGCGAGATATGGCCTTAATTCGTCAATAAAATCCTTTGGCCTTATCGGGTTTGAGACTTCTTCAAACTCTACTGGAACATACCAGCCATCATCATCCCACTGTTTGCCGACATTACCAAATTCGGGTTTGACCGCTGACTGAGCTGAACCCTGTGCAATTCCGATCGCTTTGATCTGTGTATCGCAGAAAGACAGAACAAGGTCGCCCGCTCGGACTTCCGTCATGTTGTCATAAAAGCGGTTGCTGCGACCGTTTCGATTTCGCTTTGGCGACCATAAAAAGCCACCTTCAGTTTCGTGCTTATAAGTTTGGTTCTGATTAACCCACCAATATCTCATAGGGATAGCTCTTGCTTCACAGGAAGATTACTTAAACACCCTCTACCGAATTTACCAAATTGTCCAGTTCCGGCTTGATGGCATCAAAATTACCGGCTGTGCTCCATACAGTGATGATCACGATCTCGGATGCGCCTTTGATAACTTTGTAGGCGTAGCGATATCTTATGTTGGCCAGCGTTAAAGAAGCGCCGTAACTGGCATGAGTGTATCCGCCTACTTCGTTCAGCTCTAACTCTGTGACTGTATTTTCTGTGCCGACGCTTTGGGCGGCCTTTTGACGGCTGCGTGCGTACGAATCGAAGTCAGAGATTGCGCTCTTTTTAACTGTTGAAAGCATAACACTGGCATCCAGTGTCTGGTTTACCCCATATATTTTGAAGCCAGAACTGACTTGTGCGGCTGTTAGTGGTTGAACAACCCAACCTGCTGGCAGTGTAAGCTTCACTCCCGTTTGATATTTAAGAGCTGACGCCGCCACTTTGGGTAAATTGGGGTCTTCGTCCAAAGCATAATATCCCTGCTCGCGATATTTGCGCAGACAGTCGCTTTGGTTAATCAGGGCGACCGGCGCGCCAAGCCAGCCGTAGCCGCTTGCCTTACAAGTGATGAGGTCGCCATTTGTATTTCGCAAAGCTTTGGATGAAGAAACGCATCCTCCAAGCGTCAGCGCCAATGCGGCACCAATGATCAATTTCAATTCCATTTTCGTTGCCCCCCTGCGATATGTCTTGGGCGTTACAAACCGATTTCACGGCGTCCGTGATTCCCGCTTTTCATTGCCCACGCATAAAAGTATACGTTTATTACGTTGCACACAACAAGGAATAATTGCGCTAGCTAGGGGGCCGCTTGAGAGAGAAGGCCAATGGGCAGACCAAAATTACCGGAGCCGATGGAGACGATTAGCGTGCGCTTGTCGGCTGCAATGGTGCGTGAGATTGACACCTACCTGTCCGATATGAAACTTGAGGCGCCTTTTCTGATGCTCAACCGCGCTGACGCGATCCGACAGCTGCTGGCCATCGGAATAAACTTTGAGACAGGCAAGACCAAATAAGATATTTTGAGAGAGGCGATAGATGGCGGTTAATTACGAAATAAACTCTGTCGAAGGGGCGGTGAGCTACTCGGGACGTAAAGGAAGGCCTCCTGCAGATATAACCGCCACGCAGGTCAGCATTGAAAAGAAGTCACCGGTCTGGCCTCTGGTAGCTATAGTTTTTGCAACGGGCTTCCTGCAGAATGGTTTCTGGTTTGCCGTCGCGTGCGTACTGGCTCAGCTGTCTGTAATGACGGCGCTGCAATGGATGGCGCTGTTCGCGCAAAGAAATGCCAGCTTTTTTGGTCTTCCGCCATTCCGGACAATAGCCGCGTTGAAGTTGGCTAGGTTTGGAGCTTTTGCAGCAGCATTGGCATCCGCGCTGATACTCGGATAACGAACCTCATTTTTAATTTTTTCTGATTTGATTTTCTGCGCAGCATCTGCGTGACAGTGCATATGGTACCGCCAAGTTGATGCCCCCACGCCCACACCACGTCCCCCCCTCCACATTCAAGTCCTTTGATAGCAGCAGAGAATTTAGGAGCGCCGACATCAGTATCTGATTAGTTCCAAGCCATAGGATCGACAAATTGCATCCCGCTTGTTGATGTCTTTGTATTCTTGAAATGTCATTGCATACTGAGCTTTCGGATGAGCGAGAAACTCGGCCTTTAACTTTCTAGCCTTCATTCCGCCGGTTTCTCTTTTTCTTTGCTTTAGCTTACTACTAAGCTTGCTGCTGTTTTCTCTGAGCCATCTATTAGCGCCTTTGTCTAAGTACATTGTAAATCCTGAACCTTGGTGAAGATCTTCTGTGGGCATAGCTTTGCCTGCGAGACAGAAAGGCTTCCCTTCCTGCCTTGGCAAAGCCATGTTCCTGAACCTCGGAGTTAGCCCACAGGTTTAGTCACAGTTAGATCAGCGGCACCTCAGTGAGGTGGGGGTGGTCATGCTGTCGCCCGATTACCCGCTACTTGTTGACGCAGAAAACGTGAGCCGATCTAATGACTATCACGCTTCTTGTGGGTTCCTGCGAAGGATGGCCCACTCACACAGCCGAAGCTGCTTGGCACCAGTCTGCAAAGACTGGCTGGACAGGTTTCCCTGTCCTTGATCTGCTGTCGCCTCACTCCCATGTCTTACCTCAACGGGCTGGGAAGGCGGCCCATAGGGGGCGGGATATGACACCCCCACTGCAGATGGATGCGGGGGCAACTGAGAAGATAGGAGTTTTGCACCTAATTGCAAGTAAAAAAAGCACATAACATATTGAAATTACAACATAAAACATATGTACGGTGATTTAAATAAATTGTTTTTTATGTACGCAGCGCTTTCCGCTGACAATCGATTTAGACACGGCAATGCATTGATGGATAGGCACTTTTCGAAAGTGCCACTCACCAGCTGAAGCTGTAAACTTATGTATTTCGATGAAGCCGATAGGCTCTAACTTTTTTGCCATCACAACGAAATTTTTAGGAAACACAAACAGTCAGGCGTCGCGCTTCTATGGAATAGTACTATGGCCGAGCCCGCCGCCCCAACGGAAACGTGTAGGCGCCTCAAACAATAGGCTAACACTGTGAACGAGCCGCTGCTTCCGCGCTTCCAGACGCGGGAGAAGGCGACACGACGGCACTTGGGAGTTGGTTGAGCCTGTAAGTGCATCCCTCCCGTAACAACCTGCCGGTACGAAACCTCTAGCACCACACATGGAGAAGAGCGTTGTGACATTTAGGCCCTTATAGCATCGAGCCAGTAGCACTGCACACGGTCTTAAAATACGAGCCCAGCCAGTGCTTTTTCTGCGTCGCCTTGGACTAAATGTCCGTAATGACGTTCGATCATGACAATGCTGGTGCCTGATAACTGCGCTACCGTGAGGGCAGGTACGCTCATTCTGATAAGTTCGGTTATGACACTATGGCGCAATGTGTAGGCGCAAACACCCGTGGGTAATCCGCTAGCAAATACCGCCTCTTTAATTGGCCCCTTCCACGCATCCTTGTTCCACGGTCTTCCGTCACGCCGGCCGAAGATTGGTGATGTAGGTGGCTTATCTTTGCAATGCGGCTCCATAATAGACGCTATGTTTGAGGGTATGACAAGTTGACGGGCACCTCCGCTCTTGTCCCGCCCAATCGTAAGTGTTCGAGTTTTGGGATCAAAGTCTTTTACTGTTAGCGCCGCGAGTGCTCCGGCTCGTAACGGCAAAAAGCACAGGCCGCGCAAGAAGCCTCCGATTTCCTGATTAGCGCACGCCACCAATCTTCTCCGGTCCGCTTCATCCAAAAATAAGACCCGTCGTTTGTCGGCGTTTCTATAAGGCCTCAGCGCCTCTTGCCACGCTGCATCAGTATTTGGGGCACCCTCAGATAAGACCATTCGTAAGGCTGCGCGCAATGGAGACATGTCTCTGTTGACGGTGGACTTGGATCGCTGTTTGGTCGTGATGTTCGTCTTATTTCTCGAAATGAGAGCGGGTGTATCTTCCAGCCTCTTTCTCCATCCTTGCAAATGGTGGCGCCGTAATTTTTTGAGCTTCACGCTCGCGATTGGATCATTGAAAACCGTTCGCTTTAAAATACCCAACTCCGACGGTTGTCTCGAACTGGCATAAGACCGGCAAGCATCACCGACTGTGATTATATTTTCCGGTCCCGCTCCACCACACTCTATTTTTGAGGCCCACTGCTCTGCGTCGCGTCGCGCTTGATTGAATACCTCATGCCCATTTAGGTTGGGATAGTCACCTAAGGCGGCCCGCTGATACTTCCGAATGTCGGCGTCATAAGCACGTGCAAGCCACGCGCCCCTTCCCCCGCGTTTTGAGGGACGAAATCCTACGTAGCACCCGTTCATGATGCGTTGCCAATGAGGCTCGTCGCCCCTTTTTGGTTTCAGACGCTCCCGCTCGCCGATTTTACTAAGGTCTGTCATTTAGCCACTCCATGAAACACGCATGAAAAACATACTGCTGAAACATGAAATGCCGTCGAAAAAAAGACGTAATTTCAATGCCTGACCGCCAGAGCGGGCGTAGCTCAGGGGTAGAGCAAAACCTTGCCAAGGTTGGGGTCGAGGGTTCGAATCCCTTCGCCCGCTCCAATGATTTCAATGACTTAGTTGATATCGGCTTTGCTGCTCAAAGCGGGCTTGCAGCGTGCGTTTTTATCAGCGTTCTGATTGGAGCGCCCCCTCAAAAATCCTGGAAATTCAGTGTTTAAGTCGGCCTGGGATGCGGCATTGCCGGTTTACGCGATTGGCACTGCGCTCATCTTTGTGTTCGGCTCGCTCCTAAAAACGGATGAGCGACGATCATCCGTAACGCTTTGGGGCCGGTCCGCGCAATCCCAAACCCCACAAAAGTCACATTTACCCGGGAAGAGTCGTTGGCGTCGAACACTGTTTGCCAGCGTTCCAATTGGAACAGGCTATTTTGGCTGAAAGCCTAATCGGTCCTCGTCCTTGATCAGGTGCCATGGCAGATTTTGGGCCGGAAGCAGACTGTCCGGTTTTGGCGAAAATTTTACAAAAGCTGCCTGTCCGGGCACGACCCTATTCTGTTGAAAAACTCGCCTGTAGTGACGATTGTTAGGCGGTCTGGAATGCAGGCGCGCGGGCTTACATTCCGGATCAGGCGGGTGCGGGGCTCGGCATCGGGATCACCTTGGCCATTTTAC